>JBEVKA010000093.1:0-7364 GCA_040509855.1 Steroidobacter sp. | reverse complement strand
TACGTGCTTCGTCGCGCGATCGATCAAGGTTCGGAGCGCAAGCTGCTGCACACCGTCTCCGGCGTCGGCTATCGCCTGTGCGAACTGGAATAGAAACATTCATGAACGGCAGAACGAGAAGCTTGCACTGGTGGATCAGCATCGCGCTGATCGCCTTCGGCTTGTTGATGGCTGCCGCGCTGTCGTTGCAGTCTTATCGCAGCCAGGCGCTCATCGAACATCGCATCTGGCGCAACATTCTCGAATCGGTGGCACTGACCCATGCCGAGCGCGAACTGAATCCGCAAGTGCCGTTGCCTCGCGCCGGCATCCTTCGCTCCTGGTGGGTCCATGACGATGCGCCAACACCGGGCATGCCGGCGTTCCTCGAACCGCTGCCTCCTGGCTACTATTCCTCGGAAGGCCGGTCGGGCCTGGAGACCGAGCGTCCGTTCCACGCGCTGATTACACCGGTGCAACTGGGGAAGCTGGTCACGTACATCGACATCAATGAGCTCGAGACCCAACAAAACAAGGATGCGATGCTGACCGGCCTGTGGGGTGTCGCGTTCATTGCACTGATCGCGGCGGTGATCGGCTGGCTGCATGCCAATCTGGTTCGCCCCGTCAGGGATCTGGCGGCTCGCATGCAGGCCATCGATCCCGGAATCAAAGGTCAGCGCCTGCCGACCTCCTACGCGCAGCAGGAAATCCAGATCATCGCGCGTGCCAGCAACACGCATCTGGAGCGTGTCGAGAAGTTCATCGAGCGCGAGCGCAGTTTGCTGGATCAGGCCAGTCACGAGTTTCGAACGCCGATCTCCGTGATCGCCGGTGCAGTCGATATATTGCGCAAGCAGGAGCTACCCGCGACCGCTCAACCCGCGCTGGAGCGCATTCGAAGCACGGTCGAATCTTTTTCCGAGATCATGGTCGCGCTGCTGTACCTGGCTCGGGAGACGCCGGAGTCCGCTGGACCTCAGGAAATCACTGCGATCCACCGATTGCTGCCGAAGCTGGTGGCCGACCATGAGTATCTGCTGGCCGACAAGCCGGTGCGCCTGCGTGCAGATCATCTCGAACCGACCATCATCGAGGCGCCGGAAGCGATGGTGCGCATCGCTGTCGGCAATCTGATACGCAACGCGGTCGAGAACACCTCCGAAGGTTGCATCGAGATCTCGATACGGCAGGGAGTCATCTGTATTTCCGACTCCGGCAAAGGCTTCGATCCGGTGGAAGCCGCGCGCCGGTATCGTGACAGCCTGCGTGCAGCCATGCCCATACGCGGCCAGGGACTGGGCATGTTCCTCATCAGTCGCATCTGCGACCGTTTCGGCTGGCATTTCTCCATTGAAACACCACCGTTGAGCGGAACACGCGCACGGCTGGACGTGAACGCCAGTCTGTTGATCGATATCGACTCGCCCTGATCCACTCCGGCGACATTGGCGCGCCCGACATTTCTCCGACATCCCCGCTTCATTCTGCGACCCGTGTCGCTTCAGAATGAGGATGGGTTCCATGAAACATTTCCTGTTGTTCGCCGTGCTGGCCGGATCGTCGGCCGGTGCGATGGCGCAGACAGCGCCTCCCACCGACGATTCCCCGCCGGAAGATTCCGGCCCGGGTGGACCGCCCCGAGGTTGGGCGTTGGGTGCGGGCGCCGTCGCTTCAGATAGTCCCTATGCGGGCGAAGGCATGCGTGTGCAGCCCATCCCGCTGGTCAGCTATCAGGGAGAGAAATTTTTCTTCCGCGGAATTACCGCGGGCTGGCAGTTCATCGGCAGCGAGTCGTTCGAGCTGGCCGCCATCGCCAAGCTGAGATTGGATGGCTTCGACATCGACGATCTGAGCAGGCAGGAGCTGGCCGCAAACGGTCTCGATTTCCGCCAGCTCGAAGATCGCGATGACAGTCTCGACGCCGGTCTCACCGGCACCTGGAGCAGCCCGCTGGGCGAGCTCGAAATAGAGCTGCTGGCAGACGTCACCGATACCAGCGGCGGACAGGAATTCTCCCTCCAGTACGGCTATCCGCTGCATCTGGGACCGACCCTGGTGACGCCCAACGTGGGCGTGACGTGGTTGTCCAAAGACATGGCCAATTACTACTACGGAACGCTGGATGAAGAAGTGGCGCGCGGCGTTGTCGACTACAAGCCCGATGCGGTGACCATTCCCCATGTGGGAGTGAATGTCATGCACTTCTTTGGCGACAACTGGGCGCTGCTCGCCTTCCTCCGCTACAGCGTGCTTCCCGATGAGCTCGAGGACAGTCCGCTGCTGGAGCCGGATAGCAACGGCTCGGCTTCGATCCTGATCGGCGTACAGCGGAGCTTCTAACTGAATTCGCATGCCCGCTCGCGATGGGGCCGTGACTCCGGCCCCAGCCTCGCAACGAAAACCTCGACGACTGTTCTTTTCATCCCCGGCCGTCCAACGGCCTTTCTTCGACCCTCGTTCAGGAATCGAGACTGAATGGCATACAGAAACGAAGCTGCGCAGCGTGTGGCAACGACAGCAGTGGATGCGATACCGGCCGCATCGACATCCGACTACTCGGAGATTCGCACCGGCCGCGTCGAACGACTCCTGGTCGTACGCTTCGGTGCATTCGGCGACATGGTGTTGATGACGCCGATGCTACGGCGCCTGCGCCAGCGCTTCGGCGCCACCATCGACCTGCTCAGCACCGGCCAATGGACCGAAGCGCTGCTGAGGCACGACCCGGGCATCGGCGAGATCCAACCTGTCACGGGTCGACGTGTTCCCTATGCACTCAGTTACAGCCAGCAGGCTGCGGTTCGCTGGCTACGCGAGCGCGGCCCGACACCGACCTGGTTTTGCCAGACCGATCCCGCCGCTCGCCATCTGTTACGCCGCGCCGGCATCCCGGACGAAATGATTTGTGACATCGCCGATCTGCCAGGCGTGCCGGATGAGCATGCGGCGCGCTGGTGGCTGCGGTTCGCTGATGAGACGCCGCCGAGCTTGAGCCATCTGGCCCCACGGCTGTTACGACGCGCCGACAGTCGAGCCCGCCTGCACGTGAGCGAGCCGATGCGAATGAATCTGCGAGTCTGGCTGCAGCGACGCGGACTGCTGGGCCATTCGCTGGTGCTCATACAGGCAGGCAACAAGCGCACCATGCGGCCGCTGTATCGCAAACGGCGCACCAATACCAAGTACTGGCCCGAAGAGCGCTGGGCCAGCGTCATTCGCGCGATTCATGAACAGGATCCGTCGAAGCACGTCGTGCTCATGGGAACGCCGGGCGAGCATGCGCTGAATGAGGAGATTCGAGCGCGCGCCGGCGTGCCCTGTGTTCACAACGTCGCACGTGACCTGCCCATCGACATCCTGTTGCCGCTGCTGGAAATCGCCCACAGCATGATCGGTGTCGACACTGGCCCCGCTCACGCGGCCGCGGCACTGAACTGCCCGCAGGTAACGCTGTTTGGCGAAGCGAGTCCGACTCAATATTTCCCCGGGGGTGAGCGCACGCCCACCACCGTTCTCACCGGCGAAAGCGACGGCCGAGTCAGCATGATGGGAATTCAAGCGCACACCGTCATCGACGCCTGGGTGAACCTGCAAGGGCGCAGGTTCACGCTACAACCCATCAACCTCGGCCAACGAACGGCATCACCACTTCACGGCGACGTGCACGTATAAGCGGCGGGCACCTGAGTGTTGCCCGTCGGGCGACGCACCTGGAATCCAAACTGCTGATTGCCTCCGGCACCGATGCTGCCGTTGTTTGCAGTGTTCCTCGCGGTAGCGGTCTGGCCGCTCACGGTGAGCACTGTGTTCCAGGAGTTCAGGATGGTGTGGCCCGCAGGAATATCGAACGTCACCGTCCAACCGTTGATGGTCGAGGTACCGGTGTTGGTCACCGTGGCCGGCTGAATTACATATCCATCCTGCCATTGAGTCTGCACCACACCCGTCGCTGTACAGCCACCGCCGCCCGTTCCGCCGCTCAGGGTTGTCACCGTCACCGCATTCGAGACCGGTGACGTGTTGTTGGCCGCGTCGCGCGCGCGAACCTGATAGCGGAACGTTGTGTTTTGGCTCAGGCCACTGTTGGTGAAGGAAGGGGTCGCGGACGTTCCGACCTGCGTGAATGTGCCGCCACTCGTGCCCGGAGCACGCAGTACGTCATATCCAGTCACTCCGACGTTGTCCGTCGAAGCACTCCAGCTCAGCGTGATGGAACTGCTCGTCCGCGACGGCGAGTTGAGATTCGCGGGAGTGCTGGGCGCTTGAGTGTCCGTACCGCCGCCCGTGGAATTCAGCCCGAAGAATTGAATGGCCATTTCGGCCTGGCCAGCCAGCGGCAGACTGTGCCCTACTCCTTGAATGCGGATCGCCTCGACAGGAGCACCGACACCGGCGGCTCCGTAGCGCGTGCGCGTCCAGCTGGCCTGCGGGCTATCCGTGAACGACGGTGTCTGGCTCACGCCGAGAACGTTGGTCCATTGTTTGATCTGTTCGTCGAAATTGGGAAAGCGCAGCGTCGTATCTTCCGTGCCGTGCCAGATCTGCATTCGCGGGCGCGCGCCGCTGTATCCGGGAAACGCGTTGCGCACCAGGTTGCCCCACTCCTGCGGCGTCCTGATGAGCTGGCCGTTGGCGCAGGTGCTGTTCCACATCGAGCCGTCCGTGGTCGCAAAACACGCGAAGGGAACACCCATGAATGCCGCGCCGGCTTTGAACACGTCCGGATAAACGCCGAGCAGAACATTGGTCATCATCGCGCCGGACGATGCGCCCGTTACATAGACGCGACTGGCGTCGGCGCCATAGCTTTGAATCACGTAAGTAATCATCGAGCGAATGCCGACCGGATCGCTGCCTCCGTCACGCCGTAACGCCTGTGCCGATGAAACATCGAAACAGTTGCCGCTGCGCGTGGCCGACGGATAGATCACGATGAAGCCGAAGCGATCGGCCAAGGTGCGAAACTCGGTGTTATTGAAAAACGTCGGACCCGACCCGGTGCAGTAGTGAACCGCCACCAGAACCGGCGGCGGCGAACGCAGCACATCCGGTGCATACACATGCATTCGCAGTCCGCTGGGATTCGATCCGAAACCGGTGATCTCGACCAGTGAAGCGGCGAAACCCGGCGCCGAGCAAATGAAGGTCCCGCAAAGAAACAACAACGCAACGGCCAACCGGCCGCGTATACGACGGCTTGACGTATCCATGTCCATCCCCCTATGTCCTATCGATGTTATCGGTAACAAGACTCCGAGCAGCGCCGCCATTTTGGTAGTAGACAAAAGTAGAAGAACAAAACACCACAACCGCGACGAGAGACTGGCACTGTCTTTTTATGAGAACGGTTCTTCAGCTCATTCCGCCAGTTGAAACATGCGCCTCGGTCTCCCGATTGCAATCGGCGGGTATGTCGGGTATGAACCACACGCAACAGCAAGCAACATACAACAGCATCTTTTTCTCTGATGCTCACAAGCCAATCCCGCCCGGCAGAACGCGCCTCTGGAATTGTGCTCACGTCATGGATCGGCACGTTGTTCCTGATGTGCAGCCCGGCTGCTTGCGCCGTCGACGGTGCGAAACTGTTCGAACCGTGTGTCGCGTGCCACGGTAACAACGGCCAAGGCAATACGACGCTCAACGCACCTGCCATTGCCGGCCAGGACGCGGCATACCTGGAACGTCAGCTGCGCAATTTCCGGAATCGCCGTCGTGGCGTAGATAAATCCGATACGTTCGGAGCCCAGATGCAAGCTGCAGCGACCACGCTCGTCGACGACGCTGCCGTCACGAAGGTCGCAAGCTATGTCGCGAATCTTCCGAAAACTCTCGATGCAGCTCCCGCGCGCGGCAACTTGCGTAACGGCAACAATCTCTACCAGGGCAATTGCGGCGCCTGCCACGGCGGAACGGCCGAAGGCAATCCGACGCTGAAGGCGCCGAGACTCGCCGGTCTCGACGCGCTTTATATCAAACGACAGTTCACACACTTCCGGGATGGAGCGCGAGGCACGGATCCGCAGGACACACCGGGCAAGCAAATGGCAATGATGGCCAAGACCGTGCCGACGGAGCGCGATCTCGACGACATCATCGCGTACATTCACAGCCAGAGTCGCCCGAAATGATTCGCGCGCTCGTGTTGCTCATCGCGGCCCTGGGGACCGCTGGCGCAACCGGGCCGGCTCCGACCACATGCACGGCGGTCGTCACGACCACCGACTTCATTCTCAACACGAATTGCCCGCCGGGCTTCGAGAAAACAGATATCGGCGTGTGCGAACTGCGCACGCTGTATCAGTTCTACGATTCGCTCGAAAATCGCGGCCTCGGTGGCACGCGTACATCGCTGCCGCCACACCGGGATGGATTCACGCCGCGCCAGATCGACCTCGGTCGTTATCTGTTCTTCGATCCAGTGCTGTCGGGCGACGGCACACTGGCCTGCGCGAGCTGCCATGATCCCGCTCGCGGTCTAGCCGACGGACACGCTCGATCGATTGGCATCCACGGTGCGGACGCAGGCCGCGCAGCGCCGACACTGTGGAATGTTGCTTTCCTGAAACGTTTTTTCTGGGATGCGCGAGCGAACTCTCTGGAAGCGCAGGCCCCTGGCCCACTTTATTCGAGTCGTGAGATGGGCAGCACGCCGGCGCAACTGCTCGCGAGTCTGAACGGCAATGCTACTTATCGTCGCCTGTTCCAGGAGACATTCCCCGACCAGCGCGGCCCGATCACCGAGCAACAGGTGTTCACGGCGCTGGCTGCTTTCCAGACCTCGCTCGTCTCACTCAACAGCCGCTACGACCGCTATGTTCACGGCTACGACGCCGCACTCTCCGAACGAGAGATCGCAGGTCTGAACGTATTCCGCTCGTTCGTCGCGCGTTGTTCCGAGTGCCACACGCCACCGCTGTTCACCAACGAGCAGATCGCGGTCATCGGCATGCCTGAGCCTGTCGGTCACGCCTTCGACATCGGCGCCGAGGCCATTCTCGGCAGCCCGAAGCTCAAGGGCGGCTTCAAGGTGCCCACGCTTAGAAACATCGCACGCACGGCGCCCTATTCGCACTCCGGCGCATTCAACAACCTGCGCAGCGTCGTGGAGTTCTATAACAAGGGACGAGGAAACGCGGCGCCCAAGGACATGCATCTGTATTTGCACTGGCATATCTCGGATCCCAAGCTCACCGCTGCCGAGGTCGACCGGATCGTGGATTTCCTGGGCGCTTTGACGGACGAAACATTCCTGCCGCGAGCACCGGCACGAGTTCCGTCGGGCATGGAGCAATCGATAGCAGGAGAATGAAGATGATGAAGGGGATCATCCTGGGGCTGCTGTTGGCCGTACTGGCCTTCGGCGGCGGCATGTACTTCGG
>JBEVKA010000092.1:0-6499 GCA_040509855.1 Steroidobacter sp. | reverse complement strand
CGGCACCAGCAGCGTGCCCATGTGAGTGCGCAGGTCATCCATGATGACCATGCCCGGCCGGATGAATTTCAGCGGCATTTCTTTCACTTCGCTGCGGCCACTGGCGCCGCCCACCAGCACGGCGAAACGCTCGACCAGCGCTTCGCCGAAGCGGGCCGCCTTGCCGCGCACCGTTTGAATCGCGACGTTGACGCTGTGCCCCTGAGTGCGCAGCGAATCGAATTCCAATGTCATCTGCAGGATGCGCGCGCCGGTGCCGATCGTGCCCTCGCCCAGCGCCAGCAGCTCGGCGTCGGAGGCATTCACAGCGTTCAAGATCTGCATCACCGGCTCCAGTCGCGGAATGTGTCCGAGCAGTTTGCTCGCCACTTCCGGCACAGCCTCGGCCATGATCTTTTCTTCCGGCGTGAGGCGTTCGCCGTAATACAGCTTTTCCACCAGCTCCACCGGCAACGACAGATAACCGATCTGCGACAGCATGGTCGCGGCTTCGAGCTGCCAGAACTGAGCGTGGCCGAGCGCTTCGGAAAAACTCATCGCCAAACGCTTCAGGCGGCTGGCGCGACCGAACGCCACCGGGTTGGTGATCGCGAGCACGTCGAGCAACGCCTGGATGCAGCCCACCAGCGTTTCCTGCAGCAATACGCGCTCGGCGCGCATCAATCGATATTGATCGACGCCGGCTTCGACCGCGACGCGCAGCTGGTCCGGCGGACAAGGCTTGGTGAGGAAACGGAAGATCTGGCCTTCGTTCACTGCCTGCACGGCGACCTCGCGCCCGGGCTCGCCCGTGAGCAGGATGCGGCTGCAATCCGGATAGGCGCGCATCACGCGCTTCAGGAACGTCGCACCGTCCATGCCCGGCATGCGCATATCGGAGACGACGGCCGCCGCGCCGCCAAGCGATTTCAATTTCGCCAGTCCTTCTTCGCCGCCCAGCGCGGTGTGCACGCAATATTCCTTACGCAAATGTAACGCCAGTCCTTCGACGATGCGTGCTTCGTCGTCCACGCACAGGACGATGGGCCGGTTGTCACTCATGCAGACTCTCCACTCTCCGCCACGCGGCGTCGCGCTTCCTGCCAGTCGAACGGCAGCACCACGCTACTAACAAACTCTTGATCGTTGTGTGGATCTCGCTCCAGCGCACCGCCCACCGACAGACAATCGCTCGACGTGAGCGATTGCGCGATCACCAACGCGGTGAGCGCATCGAACTCCGCATGTGCGACCTGCGCTGGCGAATGTTGAAACGCCACCGCTTCAACCACCGCATGCGGCAGGCCCCACAGGCCCAGCAGATAAGCGCCGACCTCGGCGTGCGAAGCGCCGATCAACTCACGCTCCGCCATCGGCAAGGGAATCGATTGCACCCGCGCCATCTCCACAGCGCGCGCCATTTCAGTCGGACACTCCTGCACCAGCACCCAATAACCGATCTTGTGCAACAGTCCGGCGACCATCGCGTCATCGGCGATCGCCGTGCCTTGCGTGAGTGCCCAGGCCGCGCCGGCGACTTGCTGAGCGCGCGCCTGCAATCGTTCCGGCGCGAGATCGGGCAACTCCGGATGCATGCGCCAGCCCGAAAACACTTCCGCTGACAGCACCAGATTGCGAATCGCGACCAGGCCGAGATAATTCACCGCCTGATCGATGCGCGAAATGCGTCGGCCGAGGCGCAAGAACGACGAGTTCACCATCTGCAGCACCTTGGCTGCGATCGCTGCGTCGGCGCTGACCGCGGTGGCGATCTGATTGAAAGAAACCTCGGGGTTGCTCATGAGATCGCGCAGGCGCGCGAAGGCCGATGGAATGGTCGGCAGCTTCTTGACCCGGCCGACGACATTTCGCAGCCGGGGCTCGGTGAGCAACTCGTGCAGATTCATGCAGCGATCGATCACGTTCTCCAGCTGCGGCGCCGTGCACGGCTTGCTCAGGAATTGATGCGCACTCGTCAGCACGCGAGCGCATTGTTCTTCCTGCACGTGACCCGACAGCACGATGCGAATGGTCGCCGGCCAGCGCTCCGCGATAGTCGAAAGCAGCAGCGCGCCATCCATCGCCGGCATGCGCATGTCGCTGACCACCACATCGAACGGTCGATGCTCGATTTCAGTGATGGCGCGCGATGCGCTCTCGACGAACACCATTTCCCAACGCGAGCGCAGCCCGCGCAGGCGACCTCGCAGCCCGTCCAACAGCGCCGATTCGTCATCGACGAACAGGATGCGCTTGGGGACGTTGCTCATGTCGGCACTCACGTGACGAGACTGTTCATGCCACCGCCTGGGCCTGGCTCTGGCTCTGTCGGCGCAGCGGCAGGCTGACGACGAACGTAGTGCCGACGCCCGACTCGCTATGCACGTCGATGCTGCCGCCATGCTTGTCGACCACGATGGAACGTGCGATCGCCAGCCCCTGGCCGGTGCCCCGCCCCACTTCCTTGGTGGTGAAGAATGGATCGAAGATCTTTTCCATGTTCTCCGGCGAGATGCCGCAGCCGTTGTCGCCGATCTCCACTTCGACAGATTCGCCGCGCAGGCGCGTGCGAACACTGATGCGCCCCGTCGTGGAGTCGCGTCCCGCGTCATGGATCGCATGCGCGGCGTTGACGATCAGGTTCAGGAACACTTGATTGAGCTCGCCGATGTTACAAGTCACGGCGGGCAGCTCATTGAGCGCCGTCGCGATGGTCGCGGCGTATTTATATTCGTTGCACGCCACCATCAGCGTGGTCGAGATCGCGCGATTCAGATCGGCCGGACCGTGCTCGGCGCCGTCCGGATGCGCGAACTCCTTCATCGCGCGCACGATGCCGGCGACGCGCTCGGCGCCTTCCAGTGTGCGCACGAATGCCTTGGGCACTTCGACACTGAGAAACTCGAAGTCACAATCGGCTTCCTGCGCCCGCAGTTCGGCCAGCTGCGCGGCCGCCGAAGTATGCGTGCTCCTCAGCGACAGCAAAGCGTTGCGATAGCCATTGAACAATTTCGCCAGGTCGTCGAACGCGTCGCGCAGGAAGTGCACGCTATCGCCAACGTATTGGATCGGAGTATTGATTTCGTGCGCCATGCCCGCGGCGAGGCGGCCCACCGATTCGAGCTTGTGCACGAGTCGCAGCTCCATAGCGATGCGCTCGCGCTCTTTCATTTCCATCAGCAGTTTGTCGTTCAGCTCGCGCTCTTTGCGAGCTGCTTCGCGACGCGCCGTGATGTCCGCGCCCATCGACACAATGTGAGTGATATCGCCCTGAGCGTTGCGTAGCGCCGTTATGGAGAATCCCGCCCAGAACGTGGAGCCGTCGCGCCGGATGACTTCGATCTCCACACGCGCCGTGCGTCCGTGAGCGAGCTGCTGCGTCATCTCGGTCATTTGCGGCGTGCCTTGAGCCCACCAGAGAAATGAGGTGACTTTCTGACCGATGACTTCGTGCGCTCCTGCATAGCCATGATCGACGGCGATGGCGCGATTGGCGTACACGACGCGACGGTCGTCGCCCGACGCTTCGGAAATCAGCACGTGCGTACTCGCCGCGTCTAATGCAGCGTTACGCAGATCGAGACTTTCCTGCAGACGCGCCTTGGCCTCCAGCTCGACCGCGAGCTGCGTGCGCAGCTGAGCGATCTGGGCCAGAGCCTCGGTCAGCGAAAGCTCGTTTTGATCCGACATCTGTTTCCGGGCGCAATTTGGACTACTGCTACAGTCGGCCCGCGCTTCATCAACGCATATCAGACAATGGACGAATCGCGGTTGGATAAACTCTTGCTCATTGCCCCTATGTGACGCGGGCACTGCGCTGTCGTGGCAAGCCGCTAAGGGCTTGGCTCAGAACTTTGCTCTCGATGGGGCTTTGCCGCATGATTCGCGGCAATGAGCAAACAACGTAATCCGCAAGCCGAACAGATGGCCGACGAGTCGATGCTGCGCACGTTGGCGGCGCAGGCCGAGGCGATCTGGCCGGAAGAACAACTACTCCTGCAGCGCTATGGCACACCGGCCCGCATCGCCGACATTGGCTGCGGCAGCGGTGAAGTCACCAGCCGCCTCGCACAGCGCTTTCCACAAGCCGAGATCGTCGGCGTCGATATCCTGGAGAGCTCGGCCGCCTACGCTCGCCAACGGCACGCGGCGCTCGCGCCGAGAGTGCGCTTCGAGCAAGGCGATGCGTTCGAGCTGAAGTTTCCAGACGGGCAGTTCGATCTGGTGGTGTGTCGTCACGTGACACAATCGGTGCCGGAACCGGAGAAGGTGCTGGCCGAGCTGAAGCGCATTTGCAAACCCGGCGGCTGGATCCACGTGCTCAGCGAGGACTACGGCATGCTCCACATGCCGGCGGCGGACGTCGATCCCGACCGGCTCTGGCACGACGGCGTGATTGCGTTCACTCACAGCACTCACACCGACGCGCGCATCGGACGACGCACATGGACGCTGATGAATCAATTGAAGCTTCAGGATCTGCGCGTCGACTATGTAATCATCGATTCGCTGCGCGTCTCGCGACAGACCTTCGGCACCATCATCCAGGCCTGGCGTGACGGCTACAGCGAAGTCATCGCGCAACACACGAGACTGACGCGCACCGAGGTGCGGGTGCTGTTCGATCACGTGATCGACGTGATCCTCGATCCAAATCAGTACGCCGTGTGGCACATCCCCGTCATCAGCGGCCGCAAGCCGGCCTGAGTCAGCGGGTCCAGCCGTAGTCGAGTTCGAAGCGCAGGCCGACCACGACGGAGTCGTCCAGCGTCGCGTTCATGCCGGGGAAGCGCTCGGCCGGCGTCGGCCGCCCGATCACGTCGGCATCGTTGCTGCGATAGGTGAGCGCCCATTTATGCTCACGCTTGAAGTTGGGCATGCGCATCGACGAATGCGGATCGGCGGCGACATACGCCGCTGCATACTCGGCGGCGGTCGGAGTGACATCGCTGCCATTGGAAATATCGGCAACCGCATCCAGCGCCGCTTCGACGCCCAGTTCCTGCTGCAGGATCTCGACCTCACCTTTCTTGACGTCGAGACGCGGCCACAGATGCAGGCTGCGCAGTGTTTGGATCATGAACGAAGTCGCGGTATCGACCGCGGCCGTGACATCGACCCGACCGATATTGCGCGGAACTGAAGATAACTGAGGATTTTCGGGGACGAGCGAGACTCGCTCGCAGCCTTCGCAGGCATGTGCGAGCGGTGTACCGCAGACTGCAATCAGAAAAAAGGCCGCCACTCGCGTGACGGCCCGAAAACGACCCATGTCATCAACTCCCACTCGATACGCCTGCTATCTAACGACGGGCGTCGATGGCGCTCAAGCGCCGGATCCGTGAGCGAGGCATCAGCGATTCCCTGAAGCGTGCCTTCGCAATTTGCCGCCGACGACGCGCTCATTGTGTTGACAACAGAGTGGATGGGGGCAGAATCGCGATTCTAGGTGCAGTCATTGCGATGCGTGTTTTCCTCAAGGCTGAACTTCTTTCAATGGGGAGTCTAACAGTCCATGCCGGACGGACTCCCGGCCCTCAGCAACCAATGAAGGGAAGTTAGGATGGGACAGCACACCCAAGGACCTTGGATCATCAATCTGGATCCGCGTTATCCAAGCGAACCCTGCATAGATGCCGTCATCGATGGGGTGGTGTGGCACGTCGCCCTGTGCCACAACGCCGCCGGCCCGGAGGACGGGTCCGCGGAAGCAAACGCCCGCCTGATCGCCGCCGCTCCCGAATTGCTCGCGACTCTCAAAGCCGTGCTGCCGGCATTGCGTGCCGATATGGAGAAACAATCGGCGAATGGCGGGGCACTTCATGATTCGCCGACGCTGCGCGCGGCGCGGGCCCGTTACGAAGCTGCCGTCCGGGTGATCGCCAAGATCGACGGCCAGCTGCCGCACCCGGTCGAGCATCGTTCCGAAGGACACTGACTTCGTTCGCTGAGCGGAATCTTCGCTCAACCGGCCGCCGCGAAACTCAAGAACAGTCAACGCCTCCGCGGGCCAGCGAAAACTTCTGCAATACTCGCGCGATTCGCAAGGAGCGTGCGCGATGAACCTCAAGCCCCTGTCGATCGTGATCGAACTCCTGGCAATGACTGGCGCGATCGCGCTGGCCTGCCCTGCGATCTCGCACGCGGACGCATCCCAACCTCAACTCAAGACTCGATACAAAGTCCCGCGCACGACGGACGGTCATCCCGATCTGCAGGGCACCTGGACCAACGCGACGCTCACGCCCGTGGAGCGGCCCAAAACATTGGGCGACCGGCTGGTGCTCAGCGAAACCGAAGCGACGCAAATGGAACGGCGCATGCAGGATTTCGCCGCCGAATCGGATCAGCCCAGCGACCTGAACAAGGAGCTGCCCAAGGGCAGCGTCGGCGGTTACAACGTGTTCTGGTTCGATCCGGCCAACAAAGTCGCGACCGTGAACGGCGAACGCCGCAGCTCATTGATCGTGCACCCAAGTAATGGCCAGGTGCCGGAGCTTTCCGAGGCCGGCAAACAACG
>JBEVKA010000091.1:0-20560 GCA_040509855.1 Steroidobacter sp. | reverse complement strand
GAGAAAATGGGAATGCGCAGCAACGCCGAGATCGCAGCGTATGCCGTCCGTAACCAACTGGTGGAATGAGACAGTTGGATCATGGCTGCCGGGTCCGAGCTGACGATCTACATCGTCGAGGATTCACCGGCGGTCATGGAACGGCTGGTCGAAGCCGTCGGTGACATCCCGAATGCCAAAGTGGTAGGCAGCGCCGATGCAGTCGCTGCCGCGCTCGAGGGCATGCGGCTGTCGCAACCCCGCGTGCTCATCCTCGACATCCAGCTCCGCGGTGGCAGTGGCTTTCAAGTGCTGAAGCAGCTACGCGCCAGTGCGAGCCGGCCCGAAGCCGTCATCGTAGTAACGAACCATCCATCCGATGATTACCGTATAGCGAGCCGCGAGTGCGGAGCCGATCATTTCTTCGACAAGGCTTCGGAGTTTCACAAAGTCAGAGAGGTGCTGTTGCAGATCGACGCGGCCTGAGCAACTCCGAAAGAGTACGCAGCTGAATCACGGAACATACTCAGGATCCTGCGCGTCTGGTCGTGCGTTCTGACGCAACTGAATTCGAACCCTGCGCAACTCGTTACATGGACCTCCCCAGGACGATGGGGGCACCCGCTGAGAACCCATCGGACACCATGCTGACGGCTGCGCACTTCAAGGCCGCGTTTGTTATTACGAACGCGGCCTTCTTTTATTCTGCGAGAGTACCGGCAACTAATGTTTAGTTGTCGCGGTCTTCATGACTGAGATTGCGACTCCACTCGGCGCGGCTGCGCGAGTAGTCGTATTCAACGGCGTTCTCTGAGTGAGTGCTGCGGCATTCGTCCTGCCAGCGCACCACCACATATTTGCCAGTGCGCAGCTGCCAGACGTCGCCGCGCAAATCCACATCGCTGTCTTTCAGGCGGACCGGGTCGCCGATGCGCAGCCGATTGCGCACCTCATCGCTCATACTGCTCATTTGGGTGTCTCCTTACCGCCGTCATCGGCACGAGCAGTGCGCAAGCGTAGGGGGAAGCCGCTTGATGTTCGACTAGGGGAAAGCAGCAACGCACTGCTTCGTGTGTGGAATGAGGAATGCGTCACGTGACACGCGTCACGCCTTTGTGAGGCGCATCACATTACGGCGCGCCCTGGCGCGACGTTTGGTTTTACAAAATGCCGGAGTCGCGCGGGACGCTACTCGGTCCACCAGCCCATGAATTCCTCGAAGCTGATGAGCCCATCACCGTCGGCGTCGGTGAGTTCGAATGCCAGCAAACATTCATCCGGAGACAGCTCCTGATCCAGGGAACGCAGCAGGCTGGCGAATTCCGCGTTATTGATCCAACCATCGCCATTGCTGTCGCAGAGATCGAAGTTCTGCTTCAGCTCGGGCAGTTCGCTCGCATCCACGTCCACGTCTTTGACGTCCTCTTCCAGTTCCGCCATACCGGTTCATCCTTAACTTAACGGCATTTGCCGCGATTGCGGCGCGGATCTTACCTGGGGGCGTGAAATTTCTCGCCAAAGAAGTCACCGTTATTCCAACGGGGCGGGGTAGCCGCGTTGCCGACGCCCAAGACGATGCGCAGGTTGATGCGGGCCAGATCGGCGGCGGTGGGATAGTCGATCGGGAAGGTCAAATCGTCGTTAGGTTGATGATAGTGCGAGGAAAGAAATTGCTCGCGCAGCTCGGCCAGGTCGACGCTGGGATCGCGTGGCTGATAGCCGCCGGATAGAACGATCGCCGGAATGCCGCGGCGGATGAACGAAAACTGATCGCTGCGGATGAACTTAACCTGTTCAGGCGCGGCATCCGCGCTCAAACGATAGCCCTGTGTGGCAACCGCTTGTTTAGCTGCTGTTCCAAGCGTCGAGTGCTGCGCGCCGACCGCGACGAAATCGAAGATCGACGCGAACAGCAGCGGCATGTCCATGTTGATATTCGCAACCAGCTTCTGTTCCTGAGCCAACGCGCGTTGCGCGAAAAAATCCGAGCCGAGCAGACCTTTTTCCTCAGCGGTGACGGCGACGAACGCGACCGATCGTTTCGGCCGCGTTGCCGATGCGCGCAAGGCGCGAGCGATCTCCAGCATCACGCCGATTCCAACCGCATTGTCGTGCGCGCCGTTATAAACAGAGTCGCCGTTCACGGCTGCGCCCCGGCCGAGATGATCGAGATGCGCCGTGAGCACGATATATTCGTTTTTCAGTTGCGGATCCGAGCCCGGCAGGATGCCGACCACGTTGGCGCTCTCGGTTTTTCTCAAGCCCGTGGTTGCGGATAAGGTGAGCATGCCCGGCAATACGAAGCCCTGCGGCGTGCCTTCATCGGAGGCGGCGAGTGCAGCGGCGAAATTTATCGGCGCCGTCTCGAACAATTGTGCCGCGGCGTCGTGATTGAAACGAAACCGTAACTTCAGCGCTGGAAATGAATTCTGTGGGACGTTCGCTTCGTCCAGCCAGCGCATCTCCGGCGTCCAGCTCATCGCGACCCGTCGTTCCCAGGGCATGCGCTTCGCGTCGACGCTGGAGTCGATAGTGATGACGCCGACGGCGCCGCGCTCGATCAGTGTCGAGAACTTGTGCTCCGTCCAGGAATAGTACGCGCGCTGGTGATGAGAAAATTTCGCCGGCGCGCCGCTGAAGATGACGGCGATGCGACCTTTGAGATCGATGTTCGCGAAGTCGTTGTATTCGAGCTCCGGCGCGTCGATGCCGAAACCCGCGAACACCATCGGCGCGCTCAGCGTGGAGCTCGCGGAAGAGAAATCGGCGCTCGGCAGGTAATGAGTGCCGTATTCGAACGTGTATGTATCGTCTTCGCGCACCAGTTCGGCGGATGAGCCGGGCAACACCGGCGTGGCTTCCAGCAGCGGCACGCTTTGGAAATAGGTTTTGTCGTCGCCGCCAGGCTGCAGGCCTGCCTGCTTGAATTGAGCGGCGACGTATGCGGCCGCGATGTCATAGCCGCGAGACGCGGTGGCGCGACCTTCGAGCAGGTCGCCGGCCAGGAACTCGACGTGACTGCGGATGATTTCCGGTTGTACTTCGCTCCATGGCCCACGCTCGGCCGCGTGCAGCGCCCCGGCAGCGATGAACAAAACTAACCCTGAAATTCTGCGCATGTGTTTGGTTGCTTGCCGGCGTCGACGGTGCGCAACAGTATCATCGACTTGGGATGGGTTCATTCGATGTTCAGCGCCTGGCTTCTAGTGTCGGGCCCAGGCATGCTTCCGACGGTGTCCCCATGAACCGCTCCCTAGCACTCACGCTCTGCGCTGGAATGACTGCAAGCCTGCTGTTGCAGGGTTGCGCCATCCCCCAGCCGTATGTTCCTCCGGGTGCCACGGGCACGCCGATTCGCCCGCCGGTCGCGCTGCCAACCTCGGTTGGCAATGAAGTCGCGATTCGTGCGATCTCCCTGCTCGGCGCGCCGTATCAGTGGGGCGGCAGCGGACCGACCAGCTTCGATTGCAGCGGGCTGGTGCGCTTCATCCACGACCAGCTCGGCATCTTCGTGCCGCGAACCGCCGCTGAACAATTCTCCGCGGCCACGCCGGTCGACATGGATGAGCTCGAGCCGGGAGATTTGCTGTTCTTTCGTATCAAGGGGCGGCAGATTTCTCACGTCGCAATCTATACCGGCGAGGGACGCTTCGTGCACGCCCCCCAGACCGGTCGCCCGGTCGAGCTGCGCATGCTCGACGATGAATTCTATCGGGCGCGATTGGCGGGGGCGGGGCGGCTGTTCTGACCTCGACGAGCTGTCGGCGCAAACATCGAGCGTGATGCACGTCACGAATGAGTGAGTCGGTCGGGCTGCGCGGCGGCCATTTGCGGC
Source organism: Steroidobacter sp. (assembly GCA_040509855.1). Classification (GTDB taxonomy): domain Bacteria; phylum Pseudomonadota; class Gammaproteobacteria; order Steroidobacterales; family Steroidobacteraceae; genus Steroidobacter. Next base: position 16,746 of record JBEVKA010000091.1, on the reverse strand, counting down.
TTTTCGATTCAATACATCGAGGAGTCGAAGATGGTCATGGCGCCAGCCTTGTTACGGACCGCAGTCATTTCATTTGCCGCGCTGTTGCTGATCGCCTGCAGCGGAGGCGGTAGCGGCAGGTCCGGCGATAGAGACAGAGACGAACCGCCGCCGCCGCCCGCTCCGGTGAAATACAGCATCGGCGGCAATGTCAGCGGTCTTGCGGGTACGGGGCTGGCATTGCGTAACAACGGCGGTGACAACCTCACCATCGCCGCGAACGGAACATTCCAGTTCTCCACGACACTTGCCAGCGGCAGCGCGTTCAACGTCAGCGTCTTCGCTCAACCTGCCAATCCCGCGCAAGAGTGCACAGTAACGAGAGGTAACGGTGTCGTCGGCACCGCGAATGTCACCAATGTGGAGGTGGCATGCATCAATACTGATGACGATAACGGCGGCGATGAGCCGGACGACGGTGGCGACGACCCGGCCCCGACACCAACACCTCTGAGCTTCACAAACAGCACGCCCGCGACAGGCGCCGTGAACGTCGATCGCGCTGTGCGACCGGAGTTGCTTTTCTCAGTCGCGCTCGATGCGGCGTCCGTGAATACCAGCAGCGTGAAGTTGTTCGATGCCGCTGGCTCAGAGCACCCGATCGCGACGGCCGTCACCGGCAATCAACTCACGATCGAACCGAAAGGGAATCTCGAACCGATGGCGCAGTACCGGTTGCTAGTGGAGGGCATTCGCGGCATTGACGGACAGACGCTGTCGGGCTCGGTGCAGATTACTTTCACAGTGCGCGAGCGCGCCTGGCAGTTGCAGGAAACGTTGCGTGTGGACCTGCCTGTCGTCAGCGTCAGCACTCAGCTGCAGACCGCTATCGATTCGGACGGCAATGTCACATCCGTCTGGCGAGAGGTGGTGGGTGTGCTTGGTTCCCAGGTTTCTCAGATCTGGGCGCGTCGCTACGACGTCGACGCAGGCATCGGGGAGATCGAACGCCTCGATACGATCGACAACATGAGCACCGACCCGCAAGTGGGTGTGGACGGTGCCGGCGACGTGATGGTGATCTGGACCGATCACGAAGAAGGAATCCAGTCACGCCGTTATGACGCCAGCACCGGAGCCTGGCGGGACATCGTGCCGGTGGATCCGATCGATGCTCCCGACGCTGAGATCGTTCGTCAGGAGCCGCGGCTCGCCGTTGCGGCCAACGGTGACACGGTGGCGCTGTGGTTACGCACCACCGCCGATCGCTCGAACGTCTATGCCGCCACTTACACCGCTGATGATGGTTGGAGCGCTCCGACGCCGCTGCAACTCGAATCGACACAGCAGGCTCGCAATGCAAGTGTGGCGATACGCGCTGATGGCAGCGGCATGGTTGTTTGGGAGGAGATCGGCAAAGAGAGCCCGTTCAACGGTCCGATCTGGGCTGCGCCGTTCGATCATGGACAGTGGCAGCCACCGGTGCACGTCAACGTCGACCTTCCCGTGGGCGGCCGGGAACCCGTGATGGCCGTGGACAACCATGGCAACGCGCTGGTGGCCTGGACGCAGGTGGTGAAAATCGATGAGGACTTGTTCGAGATCGAAGGGTTTCTAGCCCGGCGCTATTCGGGCGAGATCGGCTGGGTTGCGCCCGCCGAGATCGGCGTGATTCCCAATGACCCAGCGATCGATGCGCATCTCGCCATCAGCGACCACGGCGAGGCGATGGCGGTGTGGGTTCATTCGCAAGTATTCAACGGCGCTACGACCTGGGCTCGTTTCTATCACGTTGCGGACGACGCTTGGGAAGCAGAACCCGCGCCGCTGGATGTGGGCAGCGGACAAGTTACACGCCGCCCTCGGGTTGCCATGGATCCTAATGGCAATGCAGTCGTGGTGTGGGAGGAGCAACGCTTCGCGGACGATCGCAGTGTCGTGCGCGGCAGCCGATATCAGCCGGACACGGGATGGGTGAGCTCCTCCATGTTTCTAGGTGTCACTTCCCCGTTCGATCCGGACCTGGGGTTGCAAATATCCGGTAATGCCGCCGGTGACGTGGCAGCCGTGTGGAATACGCACGGCTATCCACGTTTGAGGCGCTTCCAGTAACGAGTCGTTTACTTCAGCCGCCTGACTCGACTTTCTTTTTCGACGCTCTCTTCTTGGCCGGCGCTTTGGCCGCAGGCGGCGCAGCCGCCGCTGCGGCAGCTTGCAACTCAGCTGCTGGCCGGTTCATGCGCTCGCGCACGAGAGTCTCGACCACCGACGGATCGGCGAGCGTGGAAATATCACCTAATTGATCGTGCTCATTGGCCGCGATCTTGCGCAGGATCCGGCGCATGATCTTGCCCGAACGCGTCTTGGGCAGATTCGGCGCCCATTGAATCAAGTCCGGCGTCGCGATCGGCCCGATCTCCTTGCGCACCCAATCACGCAGCTCAGTGCGCAGCGTTTCGTTGGGCTGCTCGCCGGCGATCAAAGTCACATAGACATAAATGCCCTGGCCTTTGATGTCGTGCGGATAGCCCACCGCCGCCGACTCCGCGACTTTGGAATGAGCGACCAGCGCGCTCTCGATTTCGGCGGTGCCGAGACGATGGCCGGCGACGTTGAGCACGTCATCGACACGGCCCGTGATCCAGTAATAACCATCTTCGTCACGACGTGCGCCGTCGCCGGTGAAATAGCGGCCCGGGAATGTTTTGAAATACGTTTCGATGAAGCGCTGATGATCGCCGAACACGGTGCGCATCTGGCCCGGCCAGCGGTCCGTGAGCACGAGATTGCCCTCGCACGCGCCCTCCTGAGCCTTGCCCTCGTTGTCGACGATGGCCGGCTTCACGCCGAAGAACGGCAGCGTCGCCGAGCCGGGCTTCTGGTCGATCGCGCCCGGCAGCGGCGAAATCAAAATGCCGCCAGTTTCCGTTTGCCACCAGGTATCGACGATGGGGCAGCGACTGTCGCCGACGACGCGGTGATACCACTCCCACGCTTCCGGGTTGATCGGCTCGCCGACCGTTCCGAGCACACGCAATGATTTGCGCGACCACGCCTTGACCGGCTCCTCGCCCTCGCGCATCAACGCGCGAATCGCGGTCGGCGCGGTATAGAACAATGTGACTTTGTGTTTGTCGACCGACTGCCAGAAACGGCCGCTGTCCGGATAGTTGGGCACGCCTTCGAACATCACGGTCGTCGCACCGTTCGCAAGCGGCCCGTAAACGACATAGCTGTGGCCTGTGACCCAGCCCACGTCGGCCGTGCACCAGAAAACATCGTCCTCGCGCAGATCGAATACCAGTTCGTGCGTCATCGACGCGTACACGAGATAACCGCCGGTCGTATGCAACACCCCCTTGGGTTTGCCGGTGGAGCCGGACGTATAAAGAATGAACAACGGATCTTCCGCGTCCATCACTTCGGGCGCGCATTCTTTCGGCTGCGCATTCACCAACTCTTCGAACCATTGATCGCGATGCGCATACATTGGAATGCGAATGCCGGTGCGTCGCGCGACCAGCACGTGCTTGACGCAATCCGTCTTCGGCATCGTCAGCGCCAGGTCGACGTTCGACTTGAGCGCGATGCGCTTGCCGCCGCGAATGCCTTCATCGGCCGTGATGACGACACTCGAACCGCAGTCCGCGATGCGTCCCGCCAACGAGTCGGCGGAGAAGCCGCCGAACACCACCGAATGAATCGCGCCGATGCGCGTACATGCGAGCATCGCGACCGCGGCGTCCGGAATCATCGGCATGTAGATGGTGACGCGATCACCTTTTTTCACACCGAGCGACTTCAATGCATTGGCGCACTGGCACACACGCTCGTACAGCTGGCGATAAGTGATCTTCTCGGAAAGCTTCGGATCGTCGCCTTCCCAGATGATCGCGGTCTTGTCGCCACGCTTGGTGAGATGACGATCGAGACAGTTCGCGGCGACGTTGAGCTTGCCGTCGTAATACCAGCGAATGCGGAAGTCGTGCTCGTCGAAGCTGGTGTCCTTCACCTTGGCGAACGGCTGGATCCAATCCAGGCGGCGGCCGATGCGGGCCCAGAAACTGTTCGGGTCGCGCGCCGATTCCTGGTACAAGCGCTGATAGTCGGCCAGGCGCAGGTGCGCGAGCGCCGCGAAGTCTTCGGGAACTTTGTATGTTTTCTGGCTCATGGGTTCGGGCACTTATTATTGGCGGGGCAAAGTAGCGAGAGCGGCGCGGACCTTTTCCGCATGCTGCGTGAGCAGAGCCTTGTCCGCCCAATCGCGACCGTGCGCGCGCAGTTCCTTGCCCTCGTAACAGGGAACGATGTGAAAGTGGATGTGGAACACCGTCTGGCCGGCGGCCGGCTCGTTGAATTGGATGATGCGCATGCCGTCCGGTTGGAACGCGCGCTGTATCCCCTGAGCCACGTATTGAGTCGCCTTGATTAACTCCGCCAGCGCCTCGGGCGAGATGTCGAACAGATTGCGCGCTTCGGTTTTCGGAATCACCAGCGTGTGGCCGTCGGACGTGGGCATGGCGTCCATGAACGCCAGCACGCGCGAGTCCTCATAAACCTTGAACGCCGGGATCTCGCCGCGCAGGATCTTGGCGAATACATTGTCCTTGTCGTACATCGCGCCTCCTTCAGATGCCGGCCTTGGCGAGCGCATCGATGAGCTCACGCACGGCGCGACCGACCGCCGGATGATCGGCCTCGAAACGCACCGCCAGTCCTTCGAGTCGTTCGGTCAGCGGCAGGTCGTCGTCATCGAGCGGCGACGTGCCGAGCAGCCGCGTCAGATCGTTCAACAACAGGACAAACGACTCGCGAGTGCGAGCGTCGATGGCCCGGTGGTCGAGACGTTCGAGTCGTTCGTGCAGCGTGTGAATGTGCTGCTGGATATCTTGATTCACTCCGAGTCCTCCGTTGGGCTCCGCGCTTGCCGTCGTGACAAACGAACTCAGGGCGCGGCCGCCCCCAACATATCTTTCTTGGCGTATCCCGCCGGGAGTTCGAACCGCGACGCGGCGATCGCCTCGCTGCGGATCGAGGTCAGCGTAGTTTCCGATTGCACTTCGCCCGCCACGAAATGCCGGCTAAATACCGGAATGCCGCCGAGCTCGTTGAAGTTCTGCACTTGTTTCTCGGCCATCTGCTTCAGCCACGGCGCATTCATCGCGGACATCATTTCGCGCATCAGGCTCGCCATGCGCGTCGCGGCGGTCATCAGCTCATCCGAGCCTTTGATGTCCTTGGCCGGCGTCACACACATTTCATCGGTGAGCACGCCGCCGTCGAGGACCTGCACGTAGGTGCAGCTGTAGCCGCTGATCTTGTCGGCGCGCGTGGTGCGTTTGATCTGGGTTTTATTTTCCGGCTCGCCCCCGGCCGGCGGCAGCTTTCCGCCCATCATCTTTTCCACTTGCGCGCGCTGCTCGGGACTCATGTCCTTCATACGTTCCTGCAGCATCTGCAACGCCGGATTGATCTGCGCGGCCATGCGCTTCATGGATTCGCGATCCATCGCGTAATAGCTCTTGTCCTGATGGTTGATGGCGTAGATGGTGTCGTTCTTGAAAATCATGGTCGAGCGATGCTCGACATCCTTGGCGCCGGCCTCGACGCGCATCATGCCGTTCTGCGCCCAGGTGTTGATCGTGGTGACGCCGCCGCCACTGGACAGGTCCTTGTTGACGGTCTCGAGCGTGGTTCCGGCTTGCGCGGTCACGGCCGCGAACAGCAGGGGCAAAGTGCGAATCAGCATGGCGTTCTCCTCCCGGGCGTCGAGGGCATTCTACTCGTCCTATGGTCGAAAGTGGCCGAGGCCCTTTCGACGACGCACGACAAAAGACGCGACTTTTGTGGTGCTACTCAACGGGGCGTCAGCGCGGCCGCGGTTTGGCGCGAGCAGTGGCTTGGGCCGTCAGGGGATCGTCGGGCCAGTAGTGTTTGGGATAGCGTCCTTTCAGTTCCTTTTTTACATCCAGGTAGCCGCGTGCCCAGAAGCTCACCAGATCGCGAGTGACCTGAACGGGCCGATGCGCGGGCGATAATAATTGCAATGTCAGCGGTACGCGGCCATCCGCGACTGTCGGCGTTTCATGGAGACCGAACACTTCCTGCAGCCGCACCGCCACTGTCGGCGCATCGTCCGCGTAGTCGATGGGAATGTGCGAACCGCTGGGTACGGCCAGGTGCGTGGGCGCGAACGATTCGAGGCGCTGCTGTGCGTTCCAATCCAGGAGTGACATAAGAATCGCGTGCATGTCCAGGCGGCTCAGGTGATCGCGCCGACTCATGTCGGTCAACCACGGTGCCAGCCATTGTTCGAGATGCTCCATCAATGCGGCGTCGCTGACATCCGGCCACGGCTGCGGCGCGCGTTGGTCATGACGTTGCGCGAATATCATTCTCGCCTGCAGCGCGCGTGCCGGCTTGGTCCACGGCAGCGCGTCCAGTCCGAGCTCGCGTATCCCCGAGAGCAGGGCGCTCAGCATGCGGGATGGATCGGGCCTGTCAATTCGACGTTCGTATAATTTGAGCGCGCCCAGCCAGCGCTCGTCCTGCGCGATGACGCTTTTCTCGCGCGAATCCCACTCGAAGCGCTCTCGATGTTCGATGTGCGCGGCGAAGTCGGACTCCAGCGCTTCGCGTGTGATCGGAGCCGCGAGGCGGATCAATGCGTCACGATCGCCCGCGTCCAGATCGCCGACCACGAGGAATTCCGACTGCGCCAGGCTTTGCGCCGGCGGCAATTGCGCCCCTCGGCCGCTGGATAGCAAATATCGCCCGCCGGCACCACGCGATTGCGCGATCCGATCGGGATACGCCAGCGCGAGCAGGCGGCCCACGTCCGCCTCCGAGGGGGACGAATGTTTGTTTGTCTCGGCGTTGGAATGTTCCAATTGTCGCGCCAGCAGCTCGATGCTGCGTAGAGCGCGCTGCTTCGCGCCCGCGTCGACATGAACTCCAGCGGGCAAGCTGCGTTCGCCGCGCAGCGCCTCCACTCTGAAGCGCAGATCGACGTTGCGATCCGGACCTTGCGTTCTCAGCAGATCGCGCTCGCCGAGCACGGCGGCGATGGCGAGTGCGGTCGATTGCAATCCGATCTCGCCGCCACGAAGAATCATATGAGCGAGTCGAGGATGGGTGGCCATGCGTGCCAACGCGCGTCCATGGCTGGTGACGCGACCATCCGTTGAAATCGCGTCGAGTGATCGCAGCAGATCGCGAGCTTGTGCGAACGTCGCCGCGGGCGGCGGATCGAGCCATCGCAACGACGCGGGATCGGCGATGCCCCAGTTCGCCAGTTCGAGTGCCAGCGGCGCGAGATCGGCGCCGACGATCTCAGGTGCGATCTGCGCTGGTAGAGCAGCGTGCTCGACTTCGCTCCACAAACGATAGCAAACACCCGCTTCCAATCTTCCCGCGCGACCGCGACGCTGATCGGCGGATGCGCGCGAGATCGTTCCCAATTCCAGGCGGCTCATGCCGGTGGCGGGATCGAATCGCGAGCGACGCTCCTGGCCGGAGTCCACGACGATGCGCACGCCTTCGATCGTCAAGCTGGTCTCGGCGATGTTGGTCGCGAGCACGATCTTGCGGTCCCCCTGGGGACTGGGCTGGATCGCGGCATCCTGTTCCTGCGGCGACAGCTCGCCGAACAAAGGCAACACACGCACGCCGCGAGGCAGGGATGTTTCTTCCAGGAATCTTTGCGCGCGGCGAATTTCACCCTGGCCGGGCAGAAACGCGAGCACGTCGCCGTGTTCGTCTTCGATCGTACGCAGAATCGTGCGTGCCGTGATCTGGGCGATGTCCTCGTACTGAGGACGAGAGGAGCCACGCGTGTCGGCGCGCTCCCGATAATGCGTCGTGACCGGGAATGCTCGCCCCTCGGCTGTGACAATCGGTGCATCGCCAAGCAGCTTCGCCACCGCTGCGCCATCCAACGTCGCGGACATCACCAGCAGCTTCAAATCCTCGCGCACCGTTTCCTGGGCATCCAGGCACAGCGCCAGGCCCAGGTCGGCATTCAAGCTGCGCTCGTGAAACTCGTCGAAGATCACCAGCGCCACGCCTTCGAGCGTCGCGTCGCGTTGCAGCCAGCGCGTCAGGATGCCTTCGGTGACCACCTCGATGCGTGTGTCCTTGCTGACTTTCGTTTCGAGTCGGGTGCGAAAGCCGACGGTGCGGCCGACCGCTTCACCGAGCGTATGAGCCATGCGAGTAGCGACGGCGCGCGCCGCGAGCCGCCGCGGTTCGAGCATCACGATGCGGGAATCGTTTCGCCAGCGTTCCGCAAACAGCGCCAGCGGCACGCCGGTGGATTTACCGGCGCCCGGCGGAGCCTGTAACACGACGTTGCGATGATCGGATAATGCGCGCCGCAATTCCGGCAGCGCCCCTGCGATGGGTAGAGTGGCGATCGGGAGCGTGGCGACGGGTCGGTTCACGCCGCCATTATCGTTCAATACACGCGCTTCGGCTCATCCTGCGAAACTGGCCGTCGCGATGACAGTTCTTGGTTTCTTGACGCACCGGTGAGTGCGTACACTTCGAGGCCGCGCGGCCCAGGCAGTTCGATAGGGAGGATTCATGCAGCTCGCACGTCGGTTCATTTGTTCCTTGATGCTCGCTTGCGTCGTCGGCACGGTCGGTGCTGCCGACATCGGCACCGCCCGCCCCGAAAGCGTCGGCATGTCGTCGCAACGACTGGGCCGGCTCACCGCTGAGATGAAGGCGCTCGCGGAGCGCGGGGCCGTGCCGGGCGTCGTCACCCTGGTGGCGAAGGACGGCAAGGTCGTGCACTTCGAAGCCACCGGCAAGCGCGAGCTCGAAACCGGCACCCCGATGCAGAAGGACACCATCTTCCGCATCTATTCCATGACCAAGCCGATCACCGGCGTCGCCATGATGATCCTGCTGGAGCAGGGCAAGTGGCAGCTCAACGATCCGGTGTCCAAGCACATTCCCGAGTTCGCCGACCTGCAGGTCGCGAATGTGAATCCCACCAACGGCAACATAACCCGCGTGGCACCGAATCATCCGATGACCATGCGCGAGCTGATGTCCCACACCGCGGGTCTCACTTACGGCGTGTTCGGCGTCACACCGGTCGACAAGCTGTATGCCGACACGCAGGTGTATGACCTGACGCAGCCGTTGCAGACCATGATCGACCGCATGGCCAAGCTGCCGCTGCTGCTCCAGCCCGGCGAGCGCTGGCATTACAGCCTGGCGGTGGATGTGCAGGGCTACCTGGTCGAGAAGCTGTCCGGTCAATCGCTGCCCGAGTTCATGCAGCAGCAGATCTTCGCGCCGCTGAAGATGGTGGACACCGGCTTCCACGTGCCACCCGAGAAGGTGAATCGCTTCGCGGAGTTCTACTTGCGCGCCAAGGACGGTAAATACAGCAAGCACCCCGGCGTCGCCGACTTCACCAAACCGCCGGTGTTCCCATCGGGCGGCGGCGGTCTCGTGTCCACCGCCAGCGACTACCTGCGCTTCTGCCAGATGCTGCTCAATGGCGGCGTGCTCGACGGCCAGCGCATTCTCTCGCCCCTCAGCGTCAAGCTCATGCGCACCAATATGTTGCCAGCTTCGTCGCCCACCATGGCCCCCGGCGTCGGCTTCGGTTTGGACTTCGCGGTCGTCGAAGACCCGGCTGCGGCGGGTGGTTATGTCGGCAAGGGGACTTACTACTGGGGCGGCTACGCCGGTACGTGGTTCTGGATCGACCCGGTTTATGAGCTGGTCGTGATCGGGATGATTCAGCAGCGCGATGGCGAGAATACGGATTTCAGAGGTTTGTCGCGGTCACTGACTTATCAGGCGATCGTGGAGGAATAGGCATTCCGGCACTCTCGCCGCCGGTCGAGAGTGCCGATTCTTCCTGACAGGTTCGTAAGCTACCGGTCATGTTCGAGTGCCCGACCTTGGGCTATGGTGTGAGCGGCCTCCTGGAGAGGCTGTCTTGCTCATCGCCATGTCCACTTCCCTTCTGCATTCCCGCCGCGCACTGCTGATTGCGGCTCTCGCCATTCCTTTCGCGTTGTTGATCGGTTGGCGGTTGTTGTCCAACTCGATGGCGGCCGGGCCGCCGAAAGGGCCGCCGCCGGTGCCGGTTTCCGTCGTCGCTGTCGAACAGCGAGATGTGCCTCAGCTCGCGGGTGGCATCGGCACTGTGCAATCGCTTCACAGTGTGGTGCTTCGTCCGCAGGTGAGCGGCATCGTCACCGATGTGCTGTTCGAGGAAGGGCAGCAGGTCAGGAAAGGTCAGCTGCTGGCGCGCATCGACGATCGCACCATCCTCGCCAACTTGCGTCAGGCCGAAGCCGAAAAGGCTCGCAACGTCGCGCAGCTGCGCGCCGCCAGGCTCGATCAGTCTCGTTACAACAATCTGCTCGCCGAAGAAGCGATCTCGCGGCAGACCGTCGAGCAACAGGCCGCGATGGTGGAGCAGCTCGAAGCGGCGATTCGCGCCAACGAAGCGACGATCGCGGCTCAGCAAGTGCAGCTCTCATATACACAGATCACTTCGCCCGTGACCGGACGCGTCGGCCTGCGCCGTATCGATCCGGGCAATCTGGTGCAGGTCGGCGACCCGGAAGGATTGGTCGCGGTCACGCAGGTCGACCCGATCTCCGTCATCTTCACATTGCCTCAGGAACTACTCGTGACCGTGCAAGGACTCATGCACGGCGGGCCGCAGGCGCATGTCGGCGCATACGATCGCGATGGCGGTGTGCTACTCGCCGAAGGCAAGTTGCGAACGGTCGATAATCAAGTCGACGCTGCGACTGGCACGATCCGCCTGCGCGCCGAGTTTGCAAACAAAGACGGCAAGCTGTGGCCCGGACAATTCGTGACCATGCGTTTGCAGACCGGCGTCAGCAGCGACGCGTTGGTCGTACCTGCACGCACCGTGAAGCAAGGCCTGCAAGGTCCGTTCGTATTCCGCATTCGCGAGCAGCGCGCCGAAGTCGTGCCGGTGGAAGTCGGTTACAGCAACGATGAGATCGCCGTCATCAACGAAGGACTGGCCAAGGGCGACAGTGTCGTGAGCGATGGCCACTCGCGGCTCACACCGAACGCGGTCGTGAAGCTGGTCGACCCGGCCGGCGTGAATGAAGCCGCGAAGGTCGCCGGACCATGAGCCCTCCGATGAGCGAGCAGCCCAGCAAACATTCCATCAGCCGCGCGCACGCGAGTCTCACGCGGCCGGGCTTGTCGGAATGGTTCATTCGCCATCCCATCGGCACGACGTTGCTCACGTTGGGCATCGTGTTGTTGGGCATCGTCGCGTTCCCATTGCTGCCGGTCGCGCCGCTGCCGGAAGCAGAACTGCCGACGTTGCAGATCACCGCCAACATGCCGGGCGCGAGTCCCGAAACGATGGCTTCAGCCGTCGCAACGCCGTTGGAAGTGCAGCTCAGCTCGGTGCCCGGCATCAGCGAAATGACATCGAGCAGCTCGCTCGGCACCACATCGATCACGTTGCAGTTCGTGTTGAGCAAGGACATCGACGTGGCCGCTCAGGAAGTGCAGGCCGCGATCAACGCCGCTGCCGGCCGCTTGCCCGCGGACCTGCCGAATCTGCCGACGTGGCGCAAGGTCAATCCCAACGACAGCCCGATCCTGGTGGTGCGCATGCAGTCGGACCTGATGACGCTCACCGAGCTGAGCGATCTGGCCGAGACCGTGATCGCGCGCCAGCTCAGCCAGATCGATGGCGTCGCCGAGATTCCCATCAACGGCCAGCGCAAGCCGGCGATGCGCATTCAAGCGGCGCCGGAAAAGCTCGCGGCACTGGGTTTGACGCTGGCGGATCTGCGCCAGTCGATTCAGGCAGCGAGCGTGAACCAAGCGAAGGGCGCGCTGTTCGGCGAGACTCGCGTGTCGACGCTGCAAACCAACGACCAGATCTTCACGCCACGCGACTACAGCAACCTCATCGTCACTTACCGCGACAACGCGCCTGTGTTTTTGCGAGACGTGGCGAAAGTCACATTCGGCGCCGAAAACGAATACGTGCAGTCGTGGCAGAACGGCAAACCCGGCGTGATGCTCATCATTCGCCGTCAGCCCGGCGCGAATATCGTGGCCACCGCAGATCGCATTCGAGAGGCCTTGCCTCACTTGCGCGAGCTGTTGCCCGCGAGTGTGGAGCTGGAAGTCATCAACGACCGCACGCGAACCATCCGCTCGTCGCTGCACGAGGTGGAAGTCACATTGGTCGTGACCGTGCTGCTGGTGGTCGTGGTGATGGGCATCTTCCTGCGGCAACTCTCAGCGACGGCCATCGTCGCTTCGGTGTTGGCCGTGGCGCTCATCGCGACCGTGGGCGCGATGTATCTGCTCGGGTTCAGTCTCAACAACCTGACACTCGTGGCATTGGTCGTCGGCGTCGGCTTCGTCGTGGACGACGCCATCGTGGTAGTGGAGAACATTCACCGACATCTGGAAGCGGGCGAGTCGATGCTGGAGGCCGCTCGCCGGGGTGCGGCGGAGATCGGCTTCACCGTCGTTTCCATCAGCTTCTCGCTCATCGCCGCGTTCGTGCCGCTGCTGTTCATGGGTGGCGTCGTCGGCCGTCTGTTCCGTGAGTTCGCGGTCACCATGACGGTGGCGATCCTGATCTCGGTCGTGGCTTCGCTGACGCTGGCGCCGATGCTGGCAGCGCGTTTCATGAAGCCCATGAAACATGACCGAGGCGAGTCGCAGCGCTTGAGCCAGCGCCTGATCGCCAAATACGATCAAGGATTGAAATGGGCGCTGGCGCATCAGCGCACCGTGCTGATCGGCTTCGGCGCGACGGTGGCGGTCGCGGTGCTGGGCTACGTGTTCGTGCCCAAAGGGTTCTTCCCGCTGCAGGACACCGCGTTCGTGTTCGGCGCCAGCAAGGGCGCGGACGACATTTCGTTCAGCGACATGAAGGCCAAGCACGTGGAGATCGCCGAGATCCTCGCCAAGGATCCGGCCGTGCAAGCCATTGCGCATGTCGTTGGCGCGAGCTGGACCAATCCCAACATGGCCAGCGGCCGATTCTTCGTCGTGTTGAAGGATCGCGGCGACCGCGATGTTTCCTCCGAGGAGTTCATCAATCGCATGCGGCCGCAGATTTCTCATGTGCCCGGCATGCAAGTGTTCATGCGCACCGCGCAGGACATCAACCTGGGCGCGGGCGGCGGCCGGGCTCAATATCTATATGTACTCAAAGGACCGGAGAGCGGTGCGCTGGCGGAATGGTCGCGTCGCCTCGGTGACGAGCTGCGTGGAATGGAGCAGCTGCGCGATGTTTCCGATGATATGCAGCTGGGCGCGGCGATCACCAGCTTGAACATCGATCGCGCCGCCGCCGCTCGCTTTGGCCTGCAGGCCGCCGACATCGACCAGGTGTTGTACGACGCGTTCGGTCAGCGCCAGATCAGCGAGTACCAGACCGAAACCAATCAATACAAGATCGTGCTGGAGATCGATCCGTCGCAGCGAGGGCGCGCCGAGAGCTTGCAGAACTTTTATTTGCGCTCGCCATTGACGCAGCAGATGGTGCCGCTATCCGCTATCGCTCGCCTGGAAGCACCGAAGACCGGCCCGCTCGCCATCAGTCACGACGGCATGTTTCCGTCGGTCGCCATTTCCTTCAACCTCGCGCCGGGCGTGGCGTTGGGCGAAGCCGTCGACCTGATCGAACGCGCACAAGCTGACATCGGCATGCCAGCGTCGATCACCGGCACGTTCCGAGGCACGGCGCAGGAGTTTCAGAAGTCGCTGGACACTCAGCCGTTCCTGATTCTCGGCGCGCTGGTCGCGGTCTACATCATTCTCGGCGTGCTGTACGAGAGCTTCGTGCATCCGCTGACGATTCTCTCGACCTTGCCGTCGGCCGGCGTGGGTGCGGTGCTGGCGCTGTGGTTGGCCGGGCAGGATTTTTCCATCATGGCGCTGATCGGCGTGGTGCTGCTGATCGGCATCGTCAAGAAGAACGGCATTCTGATGGTGGACTTCGCGCTGGAGCGCCAGCGCACGCATGGTCGGTCGCCGCTGGACGCGATTCACGAGGCGTGCCTGGTGCGATTCCGTCCCATCATCATGACCACGCTCGCGGCCATGCTCGGCGCGGTTCCGCTGATGCTCGGCTTCGGCACCGGTTCGGAGTTGCGTCAGCCGCTGGGCATCGCGATCTTCGGCGGCCTGGTCATCAGCCAGATCCTCACTTTGTTCTCCACGCCAGTGATCTATCTGACGCTGGATCGCGTGTTCCATCGGCGCAGCCAGCAGGCTCAGTCGACGGCGACCGCGTTGCCGGAGCCCGCATGATGAGCGCGCGTATGTTTCGAATCGTGCCGGTGGCATTGGTGTTGGCTGCGTGCAGTCAGCCGGTGAAGCAGTTGCCTGATGACATGCAGGGAACCTGGGTCGACGCGGAACGCGAGACGATCGCGGCGGACGAGAGCGCGTTGACGTGGTGGAAAGCATTCGACGACGCCACTATCGATCAGCTCGTCGACCTGGCCCAGCGACGCAATCTCGATCTGCGCGTGGCCGAAGCGCGGGTTCGTGAAGTGCGTGCACAACGTCGGTCGGCGCTGGCGAGCCTCGCTCCTCAGATCGATGCTTCAGTGGACGCGGAGCGCTTTCGGGGAAGACGTTCAGGCGACGGCGCAAGCGAAATCGAAGACACCGCCGTCGCCGCCGTCAGCACCAGTTGGGAAGTCGATTTGTTCGGTCGATTGCGAGCCGGCGCACGCGCGGCCGATGCCGAGCTGAGTGCGGTACAGGCCGATCGCGACGGCGTGCGGCTGGCGCTGATCGCCGAAGTCATCCGTAACTATCTCGAATTTCGTTTGTATCAAGTGCAAACCGAGTTGTCGCAACGGAACGCTCAAGCGCAGGAAGAGACCGTGCGCATTACGCGTGCGCGCTTCAACGAAGGCTTCGCGAGCCGGCTCGACCTGGAGCGAACATTGGCGTCGCTGCGAACCACGCGGGCGCAGATTCCTCAGTCGCATGAGCTTGCCGAGTCCGCGCGTTATCGACTCGTGCTGCTGACGGCATCGACGCCCGAATCGTTGAACGAGTTGCTGCCGCAGTCGACGTCCAACCCCGGCGACTTGCCAGACAGCGATGCCGAGCGCGTGTTACTCACACCGTCGGATGTGATCGCTCGTCGCCCGGATGTGCAAGCCGCGCAACGGCGTCTCATCTCGGCGGCAGAACAGCGCAATGTCGCGGCCGCCTTACGTTATCCACGCATTACGCTGGCCGGATTGCTTGGCGTAGAGGATGAGCGCGTGGAGGATCTGTTGAATTCGGGCACTCGCACTTATTCCGTCAGTGGCGGCCTGCTCGCGCCGTTGCTCGACTTCGGTCGCATTCGCGCGGCCATCGATGCCGCCGATGCAATTCAAGAACAGGCCTATCTGACTTACGAGCAGACTGCCCGCACGGCGCTCCAGGAAACGCAGACTGCGTTGGTGCTCTACACGCAGGGCAAGTTGCGTCAGCGGGAATTGTCGCAGGCGGCGGAATCGGCACGGCGTGCCGCCGAGCTCGCGCGACGTCAATACACTGCTGGAGCATTGTCGCTGCTCGAAGTACTGGATGCCGAGCGAAATGTTTACGCGGTCGAACTGGACGCCGCGCAGGCGACCGCCAATGTTTCGATCCGGTTGGTGAACGTTTATCAGTCCATGGGCTTGGTGCCATCCAACGGCAGCTAACGCACGCCATGAAAGTTCTGATCGTCGAGGATGAGCTGAAGACCGCCGATTACCTGGAGCGGGGACTGCGCGAGCAGGGCTATGTCGTGGACGTCGCGCGCGACGGGCTGGACGGCAAGCACATGGCGCTCGAACACGAATACGACGTCATCGTGCTCGATGTGATGTTGCCCGGAACCGATGGCTTCTCGGTGCTGCAAGCATTGCGCGAGCGGCGACAGACGCCGGTCATCATGCTCACAGCGCGTGATCGCGTCGACGATCGTGTTCGCGGCCTGCGCGAAGGCGCCGACGACTATCTGGTCAAACCGTTTTCGTTCCTGGAACTGGTTGCACGTTTGCAGGCGCTGACCCGGCGCAGTCGCGGGCAGGAAGCGATGCAACTGCGCATCGCCGACCTGCACATCGATCTGCTGGCGCGCAAGGCCTGGCGTAATGGCCAGCGTCTGGATCTGACAGCGAAGGAGTTTGCGCTGCTCGCGGCGCTGGCGCGTCGCAAGGGCGAAATTCTTTCCAAGACCACCATCGCCGAACTGGTGTGGGACGTGAACTTCGACAGCGACACCAATGTCGTGGAAGTGGCGATCAAGCGATTGCGCGCCAAGCTCGATGGCCCGTTCCATCCGACGCTATTACACACCGTGCGCGGCATGGGATATGTGCTGGAAGTGCGTGACGCGGAGGAAAGCGCGTGAAACTTTCCATTAGTCAACGTCTGGCGACCATGTTCGCCGCCGCCAGTTTCATCATGCTGGCGGTGCTCGGCGTGGCCATGCACGGGCTGTTGAAACGCGAGCTGGAACGTCATCAAGTCAACGAGTTGCAGGCGCGCTGGCAACTGCACCAGTCGCTGATCGCCAAGACCGTGGATGCCGATCACTGGCACGTCGTGCAAAGCAAGTTTGACAACGTGCTGCCCGAGAATGGCAGAGTGCGGTTGTGGGTGTTGAGCGAGAATGCGAATTTCCGTTATGGGCCGCCGCTGTCGGCGCCGCAACTCACGGCTGCGTGGGGCGCGAATGGTTTCGGTCAGCTCTCTGTCGAAGACGGTGCGCCG
>JBEVKA010000090.1:0-4623 GCA_040509855.1 Steroidobacter sp. | reverse complement strand
GCGAGGATGGAGCGCTGAGTCTGCAGCTGTGCCTTGAGGGATTGCCCTACGCCCGAGCCGCCTTGACGCACCTGATCCATCTGCCGACGCAAGGCGATCAGATCGGGATGGCTCTGGTCGTACTGCGCGCTCTTGCGGGCGTATTCGTCCTCGAGGGCTCGCAAGCTCATGCCTTCAGGACCTGAAGCGCGTGCCTGTGCCAGCTGCGAAACCAGGAATACACGCTCACGACGCAGCGCCTGCATCTGCGATTCGAGATTCTGAATGTCGTTCTCGGTGCGCTCCATGACATTCATGTTCATTTCGTTCAACTCGGGCAGCTTGCCCGCATTGTCCTGCTTGAACCTGGCAAGCTTGGATTCCAGACCGGCGACGTGCACTCGCATGCGCTCTGCTTCACCGGCGTAGAACTTCGCCGTGCCCGAGGCCTGCCGTTGACGATCATTGCGGTTCTCGTCGATGAAGGCATCGACCAGCCACGCGGCACCTTCCTGCGAACGCTGCGGGTTGCGGTTGTCGTAAGCGACGCTGAAAGCCGTAACCACGTCGCGCTCGCGACCCGTGTTCGGATCGAGAATCGGCACCGTGACGATGTCGACTTTGATGTCGCTGCGGAGATCCTTCAGCGCGCCTTTCGGATCATCTTTCTGATCGTCGTAGAGCTGATGCTCGTTCAACAGCTTGGCGAGGTTGCGATCGCTCAACACCACCGTGCTCAGGCTGCGCACGTATTGATCGGCGTACGGCGATTCGTCCGGATCCTGGCCGAGCTGATTGGGGTTGTTGCGAACGTTCTGCGCGCCTTCGATCTCGATCTCGCCGGAGGAACGAAACACATCCGGGAGTGCGATCGCGAGCAACGCGCCGAGCGCCACGATGGGCAAGCCCACCATGAGCAGCAGCTTGCGACGCTTGCGCAGGATGGCGAGGTAGTCGCCAAAACCGTTGGTTTCCGGCTCCGGGCCGGCGGCGTGAGTCGTCTGCATGGTGCTTATTGGGCGCGTTTCGGTTCGTAAACGATTCCGATCAGGAAGGAACTGGCGCTGGCGTCCGAAGGCTCGTCCTCGTACTCCTGCCACCGATAGTTGTAGGTGCCGACCAGCGACAGCATTCGCATCCACCGCCATTCGAAGCCCACCTCGCCGATCGCGTACTCGCGGGTCGGATAGGTTCCGTCTTCGATTTCCTCGTCCCGTGACAGGCGGGCGCCGGCACGCAGGGCGAATCGTTGCGACACGTCGTGGTCAATCCTCAGACGCAACTGATGACGCTCGACAACAGTTCCCGCCGAAACGGGTCCGACGCTGCGGGTGAAATCCAGCAGCAGCCGGTTGCGTGCGCTGGCCCACTGGCCGCCCGCGCCGGCGATCAAACTGGTGTCGCTGGAGCCGTCTTCAGGCTTGGTCTGCTGCGCGCCCAGGCGCACGTAAGCCCGCGAACGCTCGGAATATTGGGTGTTCCATTCGACCTCGCCGCCATAGGCGTCGGTGGTCTCGCTGGTGTCGTACTGGGACGCCAACGCCCTGAACAGCAACGCCGAACGCGGCGAAGTCAGGAAACCAAAGCCGGCGCCGGCGCCCACTTCGCTGAAGTCCTGTTGTGCGCCCGGCAGCTGGTTGTCGAAATCCGCGTTCAGATAATGCGCATTCAGCTCCATCCGATAGCGTTGCGACAGGTCATACGAAAACGACGGGGCCAGGCGGATGAAGTCGCGCCGGTTGCGGATCACGAAACGACCGGAATCACCTTCGACCGGCTGACCCAATTCGCCACCGCCGTCCGCGTTCGGCAGCTCGCTGTCCACCACGTCTTCCTGCGAATACAGGAACGGCACGTCGATGCGACGGCGCGGTGTGACGTCGGAGAAGCCGGCGTTCAGATAGTAGTCATTCGAGTCTTCTTCCCGTTCGTCCGGGAAATAGGTTGAGTTGATACGCGGCGTGATCTCGAAGTTGGTGCGAGGATCGACAGTGCGGAACGTCACTCCCGCATCGGCCTCCGCGCCCGCGACATCGACTTCCTGCCCTGGCAGGTCGAGACGATAGTTGTCGCTGTATCGATAGCCCGCCTGCACGCGGGGCTCGATTTCCCAGTTCGCCGCCGCCGCGACATTCCATGCCGACATATTCACTGCTGACAGGGCAAGCAGCGTCACCGGCACACCCGTTAGGACACGCGCCACGGCGCGCGCCAGCAAATGTGAGTTAGGGGACGACAACGATATCTCCCGCGATCAGTTCGATGTTGGTGTCCAGACGGCGTCCACGCACCACCTCGGGATAACGAAACGCCATCGCCGTTTGCTCCTTGCCCTGACCCCGCAACACGATGATGTCGTTGGTGGCCGCGAACGGGGTCATGCCGCCGGCCATGCTCAACGCCTGCATGATGTTGACGCTGGGGTTGACGATGAACTCGCCCGGCTTGTTCACCTGGCCCAGGACATAGATCTTGTTGCCCTTGATCTCCTGCACCGAGATCGTCACCACCGCGCCGGAGATATATTTCGTCAGTCGCTCGGCGACCAGCTTGTTGAGCTCGGGCACAGTCTTGCCGCGTGCATCGACTTCGCCAACCAGCGGAAACGAGAACGCGCCGTCGGGACGCACCAGCACCTGCCGCTGTAGATCCGGCTCTTTCCACACCGAGATTTCCAGCGTGTCGCCAGGCTTTACAACATACGAGGCCTGTTGAGCGTGCGCGGCCTGCATACCAAGCACTGCCAACAACAAACCAAACAACTTCACTACCCTCGACATCCATCTCTCCTTCGCGTTCGCAATTACTATTGTTGTTACGTTGGCCTGTCCTTTGCAGGTCGTGTGCCAACGATGCCTCGTGTCGTCGGATGGCGGCAGCATCGCGAGAACACAGCATGTGACTGGCTCGTTATTGCTGTTAGCAACGGATCGCACGCGTGTGAGCAGACTCCCTGCAAATTCGCCACGGTCAACGGAAATACAGGTTGTAAGAACGTCGGGAAAGTCAGGATGAGCGGTGCAAAAGTTACAACTTCTTCAGGCATGGAAATGAGCGCGGAACCCAGGCCGCGGCTGTCGATAATCGTGCCGCTTTATAACGAGGAAGAGAGCATTCGGCCGCTGTACGCGGCCATCGTGCAGGCGCTGGGAGATATCGGCTGCACCTTCGAAATGGTGTTCGTCGACGACGGCAGCAAGGACAAAACTGTTGAGATCGCGCGTGAGATCGCACGCATCGATTCACGACTGCGGCTGGTGAAGTTCCGTCGCAACTACGGCCAGACGCCGGCGATGGCTGCGGGCATCGAGCATGCGCGCGGAGAAATCCTGGTCACGATGGACGGCGATCTGCAAAACGATCCGGCCGACATCAAGCATTTGCTGGCGCAGATCGAAGCCGGCTTCGACATCGTGGTCGGTTGGCGTCACAACCGGCAGGATAAGCTGGTGACGCGCAAGATTCCTTCACGCATCGCTAATCTGCTGATCGGCAAAGTCACCGGCGTGCCGATTCGCGACAACGGCTGTTCGCTCAAGGCGTTTCGCGCCGATCTCATCAAGAGCATTCCGCTGTACTCGGAAATGCACCGCTTCATTCCGGCGATGGCTTCGATCGCGGGTCCGCGAGTCGCGCAGATCCGTGTGCGTCATCACGCGCGCCGCTACGGACAATCCAAATATGGTTTGTCGCGCATCTACAAGGTGCTGCTGGATCTGATGGTCATCAAGACGGTCACCTCGTTCGCGTCGCGCCCCCTGCGCTGGTTCGCATTGCTGGCCGCGCCGTTGATGCTCGCCGCGTTCGCTCTGCTCGGACACGAGTTCCTGAACCTGCTGACGGATGAATCGGCGCTGTCGTGGCCACTGGCGGGCACCGGCATTATTTTTTTGGCGTCCGGCACGATCCTTTTGTGCAGTGGCGCGTTAGCAGAACTGATCTATTCGCGCGGCGACATCCGCGACAATGAATTCCTCCGGCTGACACAAACGATCCAGCGCCATCACCTGGACGAGCCCAAGACCCGACACCTGAGCACTGTCACGACCATATCATCATGAGCACGCAGTCCCCGAATCCTTCGGTTCCTTCCGTCTCCGTCATCGTGCCGGTGTGCGCACGGCGCTCGGAGCTACGCTCGCTGTACGGCCAATACAAAGCGGGCCTCGAGACCATCGGCTTGCCCTACGAATTCATATTCGTCATCGACGGCAACCGTCCCGACGCGAATCGCGCCCTGGAAGACCTGCTCCGCGACGGCGAAGAACTCACCATCATCAATCTGACACGCAGCTTCGGTGAAGCGGCGGCGCTGATGGCCGGCTTCGAGCGCGCCTCGGGCAGCGTCATCGTGACTTTGCCGGCATATCACCAGATCGAGGCGCAGGACATTCCCAACCTGGTCGCGGCACTCAGCTCATCCGACATGGCGATAGGCTATCGCTCACCGCGCTTTGGCAACTGGCTGGATCGCATGCGTCGCAGCGCCTTCCACGGCCTGGTGAATTTCGTCACCGGCTCGCGCTTGCGTGACATCGGCTGCGGCGCGCGTGCCATGCGCCGTCAAGTATTCGAGGAAATGGATCTGTACGGCGATCAGCATCGCTTCCTCGCGGTGCTTGCGGATCGCCAGGGTTTCCGCGT
>JBEVKA010000089.1:0-9782 GCA_040509855.1 Steroidobacter sp. | reverse complement strand
GCCGCCGCCCTGACTTTTGTCAGGAGCCTTCACGTCCGCTCCCTGCTGCGCTTCAGGTTCCGCTCTGTGGCTGACTTCTGGCGAGTCGAGTGCCGGCACTGCGAGCACGACGTACTGCTTGCCGGTTCGCGGCGACTGGTAACTCATCGGCGTCGCCTGGGCATTGTTCGGCAGGATTGCACTCCAGAGAATGTCGCCAGTGCGCATGTCAAACGCGCGGAAGCGACGATCCATGGTTCCGCCTATGAAGACGAGGCCACCCTTGGTCACCACGGCGCCCGCCGAGTAGGGCACACCCATAGGAATGGGCAGGCGTGTTTTGAAACCGAGCGGACCAAGTTCGTTCGATGTGCCGAGCGGCCGACGCCACAACAACGTGCGCGTTTGCAAATCCACCGCGGCGATCTCGCCGAACGGCGGCTGCTGACAAGGCACGAACAGCGGCGATAGAAACGGTTCCGTGAGCGCTGCGTAGGGCGTCCCGAGCTGCAGTCCGCCGCCGTACCCAAGTCTCGTTTCCTTCGTGACCTGCGCGCGCGGATACAACTTCAAGTGATTGCCCATCTGCAGCGCGTTGACGATCATGACATTGCTGCCCTCGTCGATCGCGACGCTGCCCCAGTTCATACCGCCGGCAAACCCTGGATACTGAATGGTGCCGCGGAGTGACGGCGGCGTGAGCACGCCTTCATAACGCAGTTCGCGAAACGCGATCCGGCACAGCATCTGATCGATGGGCGTGATGCCCCACATTTTCCCCTCGGTCAGCGGCTCGCGATTGAACGCCGGCATGCCGACCGAGAATGGCTGCGTCGGTGCAGTCCATTCGTGCGGCACATCCGTTTGCGGCACGGGCCGCTCTTCGACATCTGCCAGCGGCTGGCCGTTGGTCCGATCGAGAAGAAACAATTCTCCGCGCTTGGTCGGCGCAATCAGAGCGCGAACTCTCTCGGTCTTGCCTTCCGGAACGAAATCCACCAGCACCGGCTGCGACGGCACGTCGTAGTCCCAGATGTCGTGATGTGTGGTTTGGAAAGACCAGCGCACCACGCCGGTTCGAGCATCGAGCGCGACCACGGAGCTGGCGAATCGCTCCGACTCGGGTGAGCGGTGGCCGCCGTAGTAATCGGGTGTCGCGTTGCCGGTCGGAATGTAGACCAGACCCAGTTCGTCATCGGCACTGAACACACTCCACGCATTCGGAGTGCCGCGCGTGAATGTTTCTTCAGCCGTCAGCTCGGTGATTGGTTGGTCGCGGCCGAGATCCCACGCCCACATCATTCGTCCACTGATTGGATCGAAGCCGCGAATCACCCCCGAAGGCTCTTTCACTTCGACGTTGTCCGCGACCCAGCCGCCGAGTACGGCGACGCCGCTCGCGATCGTCGGCGGCGAGGTGAGATAGTAGAAGCCCGGCGTCACCTGACCCATGCCGACCAGCAGATCGACCTCGCCATTCGCGCCGAAGTCGCTGCAGCGCTGGCCGCTCGCCAGGTCCACTGCGATCAAACGCGCATCGGTCGTCGCTGTGAGCAATCGCTCGGCACATTCTGTTCGTGCGTCCGGCGCTTTGTAGTAGGCGAGGCCGCGACAGGTCGTCGTGAAGCCGATCTTCGAGTCTTTCAGCTGCGGATCGAAGTGCCAGCGTTCTTCGCCAGTCGCCGAATCAATCGCTGCGATCATGTTGCCTGCCAGGCAGACATACAGCGTGTCGCGGATCTGCAGCGGCGTAGCCTTGAAAGCACCGCCAACACCGGTGCGAAAAGTCCAGGCGACCGCGAGCTTGGAAACATTGGTGGCGTTGATCTGATCCAGCGCCGCGTAGCGACGCCCAGCCGCTGAGCCTCCCCAATGTTCCCAATCGTTGACGCTGGGAGAGTGGCTCGCCGCTGGAAAGGGCAGGGTTGGATACGGCTCGCGTAGCGCGACGCCAATGCAGATCGCTGATAGCGAGGCGAGCGTGGCCCAGGCGATCCAGGAACCAAACAACGGGCGAGGTTGATTGCCGAACAGCGCTCGACGCACGCGCGGGCGGAGTAATAACAGGCCAAGCACGAGAAATGGCAGGATGCGTGGCGCCAGGGCCCAGCCGTCGAAACCGGCTTCGACCAGTGCCCAGATCACCGTGCCGAAGGTCAGCAAGCCGTAGAGGTAGGCTCCTCGGCGATCGCCTCGCCACAGCAGAACGGCGCTCGCGATCAATAGCGCACCGCTGATGAGGTAGTACCAGGAGCCGCCGAGCGCGGCCAGGCGCAAGCCACCCGCGGCGAGTGCGAGGCCGATCAATATCAGCACAGCGGCGAAGATGCGGGGCCGGGAGCCCCGGTTGGATGTGAGAAGGTGGTTCATCGATGAACTCGAAACTCCGTTCCGGCTTGTATAGCCGATGCGCTCGCGGCCCGCATCTGTATCGCTGGGTGGGAGCGACGCCGGGATTGCTTTAAGCTGCGGGCAGATGAGCGCCATCGCTTTCGAAAATGTCAGCCATCGCTATCCGCATGCCATCGGCGCGGACAGCGTCAATCTGCGTGTCGACGCGGGTGAAACCGTCGCATTGATCGGGCCGAGCGGCTGCGGGAAGTCGACGCTGTTGAAGCTCGCTGCGGGGCTGGTCTGGCCGCAACAGGGTTCGGTCATCGTCGCCGGGCAAACGCTGGCGCCGGGAAATGTTCTCGAACTGCGTCAGCGCATCGGCTACGTCATTCAATCGGGTGGGCTGTTTCCGCACCTCACCGGCGAAGCGAATGTCACGCTGACGGCGCGTTACTTGCGCAAGGATGCGCGTTGGATCGAGCAGCGCGTCGCCGAGCTTGCAGAGCTCGTGCAACTACCGCGCGATGCGCTGAGTCGCTTTCCGAACGATCTCTCGGGTGGACAGCGTCAGCGAGTGAGCTTGATGCGCGCGTTGATGCTCGATCCCGCGGTGTTGTTGCTCGATGAGCCGCTGGGAGCGCTCGATCCCATGGTGCGCTTCGGGTTGCAGGAGGATTTGCGCCGATTGTTCCAGCGACTCGGCAAGTCGGTGCTGCTGGTGACGCATGACATGGTCGAGGCCGCGTTCTTCGCTCGCAACATCGTGCTGATGCGCGCGGGCAAGATCGTCCAGCGCGGTACCTATCGAGACCTGATGGAATCGCCCGCTGAAGAATTCGTGCGTGACTTCGTCCACGCGCAGCGTGGCTTGCATGCCGAGGCAGTGGATGGCTGAGCTGCGTTTGCTGTTCGCAACGATCGCTTCGTTGACGGTCGCGACCTCGGCGCTCGCCGATGCCACTGTGTTTGGTTCGAAGGTGTTCACCGAGTCCGTGATTCTCGGCGAGCTGGCTGCGCAGCTGACTCGCGAGGCAGGCTTCGAAGCGGAGCATCTGCGCCAGCTCGGCGGCACACGAGTGCTGTGGAGCGCGCTGGAACGCGGTGATATCGATTGTTATCCCGAGTACACGGGAACGCTGCGCACGGAGATTTTCGCGGGCAAGAACATAGGTGACGATGACGAGCTGCGCGCCGCTTTGTCACGCCAGTCCATGTGGACGTCGGCGCCGCTGGGATTCAACAACACATACGTGCTCGGCATGCGACGCGATCGCGCGGCCTCGCTCGGGATCACTCTCATGTCGCAGCTCGCGGATCACCCGGCGCTGCGCTTCGGCTTCAGCAGCGAGTTCATGGAGCGGGTCGATGGCTGGCCCGGTATTCGCGCGCGCTATCGAATGCCACAGCAGGATGTTCGTGGGCTAACGCATGATCTCGCCTATCGTGGACTGGCATCGGGCGCACTCGATGTCACCGATCTGTATTCGACCGATGCCGAGATCGTTCACTACGACCTCACGACGCTCGCAGACGATGCGAAATTTTTCCCTGCGTACGAGGCGTTGATCGTGTGTCGCAACGACGTCGACGCAACCGTGCTCGATTCGTTGAATCGTCTCGGCGGCCGCATCGACGAAGCGGCCATGACGAAACTGAACGCTCGCGCCGCCCTGGATCGCGAGCCGGAAGCGCAAATCGCAGCCAGTTTCCTGCGCGATCAGTTGAACGTCAGCGCCAGTGCGCATGTGGATGGACGCGCGGAGCGCGTTTGGGCGCGAACGCGTGAGCATCTCGCGATGGTGGGAATCTCGCTAGGGTTTGCGATGCTGGTGGCGATTCCGCTAGGCATCGTTGCGTTTTACCGTCCCACGGTGGGCCGCGTGGTGTTCGCTGTAGCTGATGTTCTACAAACATTGCCGGCATTGGCGTTGCTGGTGTTCCTGATCCCATGGCTCGGAATCGGCTACGCGCCCGCGGTGGTCGCGTTGTTTCTCTACAGCTTGTTGCCGATCCTGCTCAACACGCACACCGGGCTGGCTGATATTCCTCGCGATCTGCGCGAATCGGCCGAAGCGCTGGGATTGCCTAGAACTGCGCGGCTTCGCTATGTGGAATTGCCGTTGGCTGCGCGCTCCATCCTCGCCGGAATCAGAACAGCTGCGGTCATCAATGTAGGCACGGCCACGCTTGGCGCTTTGATCGGCGCGGGTGGCTATGGCCAGCCCATTCTCACCGGCATTCGACTGGACGATACCAATCTCATTCTCGAAGGCGCTGTGCCAGCCGCGGTGCTGGCGTTGCTGGTGCAATGGGGTTTCGGTGCGATGGAGCGGCGCTGGATCGCGGCCAAGTGAATCCTCAACGGTTTAGCTTACGAAAAGTGGCGAATCTCGATCGCGCCGTCTTCGTTTTGCGCAATCGCGCGCCCGGAACTCTGACTATCCGAGCGCGTTCCCAGTTCTTACCTGTCGTTCACGTTTGGTTGAAACATGAAGCAAGCAATTTCTGCGGTTGACAAGGTCTCGGCGGCGCGTCGCCGGCGTGTGTTGTATATGAGCATCGCTCTCGCCTGC
The DNA here is from genome assembly GCA_040509855.1 of Steroidobacter sp. Taxonomy (GTDB): domain Bacteria; phylum Pseudomonadota; class Gammaproteobacteria; order Steroidobacterales; family Steroidobacteraceae; genus Steroidobacter. Next base: position 4,896 of record JBEVKA010000089.1, on the reverse strand, counting down.
ACGTCTTCGAGCGCATTCGCTTCCGGCTTTGCATTGCTGGAACAAAGCTCCAGCCGGCTCGGTACCGCATTCGCTGGCACTGCTGCGGCGGCCGACGATGCCAGCTCGATCTTCTACAACCCCGCGGGTCTCGCGAAGCTCAAAGAGAGTCAGTTACTGGTCGTCGCCAGCGGCATCAACATCTCGTCCGAATTCGAGAACTCCAGCAGTTCGCCGGCACTGGGGCAGGCACTGGGCAATGAAGGCGGCGACGCCGGCGATTGGAATGCGGTGCCGGCCGTTTTTTTCTCGCTGCCCATCAACGAGCAGATCGCTGTCGGCTTGGGCGTGAACGCGCCGTTCGGTTTGAAGCTGGAATATGACGACGCGTGGATGGGACGCTTCCAGGCGCTCAAGTCCGAGATCAAAACTTACAACTTCAATCCGTCGCTCTCCTGGCGCGTCAACGAGCAGCTGAGCTTCGGCGTCGGCGCGAACTACCAACGCATCCAGGCGGAGTTGACCAACGCGGTGAATTACACCGCGGTCGTTGCGCAAGGCTTGCAGGGTCTCGTGGCTGCAGGTCAGGTGCCGGCAGCTGCGGTGCCTGGCCTGATCGCTGCCAACGCGGGCTTGCAAGGCCAGACGGGAGTGCGGGGTGATGATGCCGCGTGGGGCTTCAACGTCGGCATGTTGTATGAATTCTCGCCGGACACGCGAGTCGGCCTGTCGTATCGCTCGTCGCTGGACTACACGGTCGAGGGCAGCGTGAGATTCGCGCCGCCGACCGCAACGAATGCAACTGGCGCCGCGATTATCGCCGCTGCTTCCGCGCCAGGCGCAACGTTGGCGACTGGGCCGGCGCGAGTCGATATTGAATTGCCGGATTCCGCGATCGCCTCGCTGTATCACCGCATGGGGCAGATCGAACTGTTGGCGGATGTGGCGTGGACGGGCTGGAGCAGCATTCAAGAGCTGCGCATCGTGCGCGATACGGGTGCGGTGTTGTCCGTGACACCGGAGCGTTGGGAAGATACCTGGCGTTACGCTATCGGCGCGACGTATCAACTCAGCGAAGTGTGGAAGTTGCGTGCCGGTGTGGCGTACGACGAAACAAACGTTCCGGACAGCACTCGCACCGCGCGCCTGCCCGATTCGGATCGCACCTGGGTCGCACTCGGCGCCCAGTGGAATCCAGGCGGGTCATTCGTGGTCGACGTGGGTTACGCGCATTTGTTTGCTGACGACGGCGCGTTGAATCAGGACGACGGTAACGCCACCGCGCGAGGTTTCCTGCGTGGTGAGCAGCAGTCGACCATCGATATCGTCAGCGCGCAGATCGCGTATAGATTTTAACGGTGCCTATCCAGGCATAGTCGAGCGCATGCGCTCGACCAGCAGCGTGTACTTGCGGTGAAGGGTCTGCACGAACTGTTGCAGATCCTCCAGCGTGCCAGTGTTCACGATCACATCGTCGGCGGCGTCGAGTCGTTCATCGCGCGACACCTGCGCCGCCAGGATCTGCTGAGCCTGTTCCAGGTTCGAAGCGTCGCGCGCCATCAGTCGTTTGATCTGATCGTCCTCTTCGGCGTCCACCACCAGCACGCGATCGTACTCGTGGCACCGTCCGCCTTCGATCAATAACGGGATCACGTGGATTTGATACACGCCGCCAGCGCGTGCCGAGCGTGCGGCGAGCTCTTCGCGAATGGCGGGATGCGTGATCGCTTCCAAACGTTTGCGCTGAGCAGGATCGCTGAAGACGCGCGTCCGCATTCGAGCACGGTCCATTCGTCCGTTGGCGTCGAGAATGTCGATGCCGAATTCCGCGACCAGTTTTGCAAGCGTGGGCGTCCCGGGCTCCACCACGTCGCGTGCGATCTGATCGGTGTCCAACACCGGTACGCCGTGCGCGGCAAACATTTCCGCGACCGCGCTCTTGCCGCTGGCAATACCGCCGGTCAATGCGATCAGCAGGGGGCGAGCTTTGTCGTTCATTATCGCGGCAGTGTCGGAGGGCGTCGCCGCGCGAGCAATCGCTGTCAGCTGAGTTTTATTTTCAGCGGATGCCGCTGATATGTAGATACGACTCGACCAGTCGGTTGCCCCACATGAGTGCGATCCAACCCGCGGCGGCGAGATACGGACCGAAGGGAATCGGAATATCCCGGTCACGCCCGCGCAATGTCACCAACGCAATGCCGACGATGGCGCCGACGAAAGCGGACAGCAGGATGATGAGCAGCAGCATCTGCCAGCCGAGCCAGGCGCCGAGCGCGGCGAGCAATTTGAAATCGCCATAGCCCATGCCTTCCTTGCCGGTGAGCTTCTTGAACAGCTTGTAAACGCTCCACAGGCTCAGGTAACCGGCCGCCGCGCCCAGGAGGCTCGAGTGGCTGTCCACCGGCAATCCGAAGGATGCATTCGTCGGCGCCAGGCTCAGCAGCAGTCCGACCCACAACAGCGGCAGCGTGATGTCATCGGGCAGCAGGTGATGATCGAAGTCGATGGCGCTCAACGCCACCAGTGCCCACGTGAGCACTAGAGCGGCTGCGCAGTACCACGTCGCGCCGAATTTCCACGCCACCGCAGCCGACAGCACGCCCGTGAGCAGCTCGATCAACGGATAGCGAATGGAGATCTTGGTCCCGCAGTTGGCGCACGCGCCGCGCAGGAACAAATAACTGATGACTGGAATGTTCTGAAGCGCGGTAATCATCGCTCCGCATTTGGGACAGGCGGAGCGGGGCACGACCAGATTGTAGGGCCCGGGTTTGGCACTCTCCGCCCGCGGCGGTTCGTAAGCGCTGGGACCGACGATCTCCTCGGCCTGAGTCTTCCATTCGCGCTCCATCATGATGGGCAGGCGATGGATGACCACGTTGAGGAAGCTGCCGACCAGCAGGCCGATAATCAGGATGAATGCCGTCCAGACCGCGGGCGTGGCGGCCAGCATGAGCAGCAAGGTATCCAGCACGTCCTGCATGAGCTTAAAAAAACGCCGCGCAGAGCGCGGCGTTCGTTCGTTTGGTAACTGCGACGGGGCGCGAGCTTACACCACCGCGCCGAGTTTGAAGATCGGCAGATACATCGCGATCACCAGGCCGCCGACCAGCACGCCCAGGATGGACATGATGAGCGGTTCGATCAAGCTGCTCATCGCGTCGACCGCGGCGTCGACGTCCGCTTCATAGAAGTCCGCGACCTTGGCGGCCATGGCGTCCAGCGAGCCGGACTCTTCGCCGACCGCGATCATTTGAATGACCATGTTCGGGAACAGCGTGGTCTGTTCCATCGAGCGCTGCAGGCGCTGGCCAGTGGCGACTTCGTCGCGAATTTTCAGCACCGCTTCTTCGTACACGATGTTGCCGGTGGCGCCGGCCACCGAGTTCAAGGCTTCCACCAGCGGCACGCCGGCGGCGAACATGGTGGAGAGCGTGCGCGCGTAGCGGGCGATCGCGGCTTTCACCATGATGGGCCCGATCACCGGCGCCTTCAGCAGCATGCGGTCCAGGAAGCGACGCATGGGGCGCGAACGTTTCTTGAAGTAGAAGAACGCATAACCCGCGCCGCCGGCCACGAGCGCGATCATGAAGCCGTACTCCTGCACGAACTTCGACAGGTTGATGACCATCTGCGTGAACGCCGGCAGATCGGCGCCGAAGCTCTGGAACAGCGACTCGAACTGCGGGATCACGAAGATCAACAGAATCGCCGTCACCACCACCGCGACCACCATGACCGCGGCCGGATAGAACAGCGCCTTCTTGATCTTTTTCTTCAGCGCCTCGGTCTTTTCCTTGTAGGTGGCGATCTTGTCGAGCAGGGTCTCGAGCGCACCGGCCTGTTCGCCGGCTTCCACCAGGTTCACGAACAGATCGTCGAAATACAGCGGATGTTTGGACAGCGCCTCGTGCAGCGAGGTGCCGGACTCGATGTCGGCCTTGATCGCCAGCACCAGCTTCTGCACCGATGGCTTGTCGTGGCCGTTGCCGATGATGTCGAAGCATTGGACCATCGGGATACCGGCTTGCAACATGGTCGCGAGCTGGCGCGCGAACAGCGCGATGTCTTCGCTCGTGATCGGCTTGTTGCTCTTGAAGAGCTGCACTTCCTTGCGCACGCTCCGGGCGAGCACGCCCTGGCGTCGCAGGTCGGCTTTGACCGCCGCCTCGGACACGGCGAGCATCTTGCCCTTGAGGCGTTTGCCTTTTTTATCCGTGCCTTCCCAGATGAATGGGAACTGCTGGCTGGATGCTACTTGGGCCATGATCTAAGGTCCTTGCTCGATGCCTATGCAAGTGCGCGCGGTCACTCGACCGTGCAGGTATTGATTTCTTCCAGACTGGTGATGCCGGCCTTCACTTTCGCGAGGCCCGACTTGCGCAGATCCCAGATGCCTTCGAGCGCCGATTGAGCGGCGATGTCGACGGCATTGCCTCCCTGCAGAATGATGCGCTGGATTTCCTCGGTCACCGGCATGACTTGATACAGGCCGGTACGACCTTTGTAGCCGTCGGTGCAGGAGTTGCAGCCCACCGGCTTGTAGACTTTGAAGCCCTCGGCGATCTCTTCCGGCGTGAAGCCTTCCTTGGTGAGCGCCTCGGCGGGCATTTCGATCGTGGTCTTGCAGTTGTTGCACAACTTGCGCGCCAGGCGCTGCGCGATGATCAGCGACACCGAGGTCGCGATCGCATAAGGCTTGACGCCCATATCGATCAGACGAGTCAGCGTCTTCGGCGCGTCGTTGGTGTGCAAGGTGGACAAGACCAAGTGGCCGGTCTGGGCGGCCTTGATGGCTATTTCGGCCGTCTCCAGGTCTCGGATTTCGCCGACCATGATGACGTCCGGGTCTTGACGCAGGAACGCGCGCAGGGCGGAAGCAAATGTCAAACCGACCTTGGGATTGACGTTGAC
>JBEVKA010000088.1:0-3130 GCA_040509855.1 Steroidobacter sp. | reverse complement strand
TGACGATGTCCATCGCGTCGCGGAGCCGGTCGAACTCCTCGCCGTGCAGCCGCAGGACGACCACGTCGTCCAGGATCAGCTCGGTGAGGCTCTCCTCGGGGTGATGCACGCGCCGCAGCTCGAAGCGATGCCGTTCATAGAACTGGTGCAGCATGTTCTGCGGCCGCTCGATCGGACCGGCGACCAGCTGCGGGAAATAGGAAACATACACCGCGAAATTGAACAGGCTCTGCGCCGGCTTGGCGGCCCGACGATAGATGTCGATGGTGTAGGCCATGCTCTGGAACGTGTAGAAAGACAGGCCCACTGGCAGCACGATGTGCAACACCGGCAGATTCGGCTCGAATCCCAGCGCCTGCAGCAGTTGCGCGAACGAGTCGACGAAGAAACCGAAATATTTGAAGAAGCCGAGGAAGGTCAGGTTCATCACCACCGAAACGGTGATGAGCTGTTTGCGCTTGTGCTCGTCCTCGATGCGTTCGAGGTAATAGCCGATGTAGTAATCGACGATGGTCGAGGCGGCCAGCAGGAACAGATAACGCCAATCCCAGTAGCCGTAGAAAATATAACTCGCGACCAGCAACAGCTGATTCTGGCCGCGCAGCGGCAGGCGCCAATACAGCAGCAGGACGACGGCGAAGAACGCCCAGAAAATGAAGCTGTTGAAAATCATGTCGCGCTCAGCAGCTCGGCAGCCAGATGGTCGGCGAGCGCGCGGCTCAAAATCTGTTGGCCAGTGGGGTTGAGGTGCATGCCATCGAGGTAGTGCGTCGGGCCGATGCCCGGGAGCTTGCGCAGGTCGACGACTTCGAGCGCCCCTCGATCGTGAAGTGAGATCAGCTGCGAATCGAGCTCGTAGTCCTGTCGCACCGGCATCGCGACCACGATCACGCGCGTGCCTTTGCTCTTCAGTCGATTCAACAGCGCGGTGAATGTTTCATACGTGTACTTCACCGCCTCGGTGGCCTGCGCCGACTTCTCCGCGGCACCGGCACCAGCTCCGGCGGCGTTGGTCGTCTGGGTGAACTCGATGTAGCTCGGCACGCCGACCTGGAACAAACGATTGCGCAGCGTGTCGCGCAGAGCATAGGTCCGGAGCACTTTCGCGGCCAGGAATTCGCCGATGTCGCCGCTGTTGTGGAGGCCAATGTGGCTGGCTCGCCCCAGATCGCCCATCTGGCAATACAAAGCGCCCAGGCGCGACGCATCCACACGGCTCTGATCGCTCAGCAGGTGCCACGCGAAGCCGAGCACGAGGGTGTCGAACTGCACGTCGCTGCGCTCCACCACCTGGTGGTCGAGCAAACATTGCCAGTCCCACAGTCCAGTCGCGTCGGGTGTGATTTTGGCGAGCGAAACATTGGGCAGCCGGGCGCTCACCACTTCGGGCGCGACGCCGTTGTTGGTCAGCGAATTGCCCAGCACCAGCAGCGCCTTGCGGTCGGGCTGGCCGGCCGCGCCGACGATCTCGGGAATCTCCTCGACATGCGCGAGATTGCCGGAAAGACGGCTGTCCGTGAGCCGCAAACCGATATCGACCAGCGCCAGCAGCGCGAGCAGGGCCAATACCACTCGGGTCTCGGTCGCGCTCAGTATCGTGCCGAGCTTGTTCCTCATGAATCTCTCTGCGCGCCCATCGTGTTGACAAAATATCCAAGCCGCCCGGGGCCGTCGCCGGGCAGTCATGATGACTGGATCACACTTTCAGTGCTGCGACCTGCGGCACGCCGTCGTTGGTGTTGGCCCGAGTAATTCGCCCTGAACGGGGCGTTTAGTCGCATGCCGGGCCCGGTCCGCCGTGTTTCCAGCCGGTTGCGGGCCCGCGAGCTGAATTCTGCGCGACCCAGCCGCGCCGCGACAAGTGATCCTAAGTGCGCCCAATTAAATACGGCCGGGGCAGCTACGGCCGGGGCAGAACTTCCAGCAAATCGTGCGCCAGCGCCTGGGTAAAACGCAGCCGCCCGCCCGCATTCAGGTGGTACTGGTCGGGCTCGTAGTCGTCGGGGTTCAGGTCTTGATCGGTCAGCGGCATCACGATCGGCACGTTCAGCTCCTGCCCGAGCTGCCGCAGAGCCTGGGAATAGGCCGCATCCACGGGTGGCATCAGCACCAGGATCAGCTTGGCGCCGGCCGCATCGGCGGTGTCGCGCATGGCCTCCAGGCGCGGCCGGCCGGCAGTCAGCAGATCATCGATATTCGGCGGTGGCGAGCCGCCGCCGCGAGTCATCAGCCGCGTCAGATCCGGCAGCGACGGCATCAGGCGGCCGAGCACGTTCTTGCGAATCTCCTTGCGCAAGGCCCAGAACGCGCTGACGTTTGCCAGGAACAAGTCGGCGGTCTCGCTCGGCCTCAGATCCAGCACGCGAGCCACATCGAGTGTGTCGCTGGTGCGCATCAGGTAATAGGCGAAGATTTCCCGGCGCACGCTGGTGCCGACCAGATGACGCGGCTCGAAGCACACCAGGATCGCGCTCGGCCGCGAACCTTCGGTGGTGAGGCGTTTCAGGCCGTAATACCAGTCGTAATACGTCGTCTGCTCGATGCCGAAGCGCACACCGCGCCACGCCGCCGGTTGCAATGGCTCGTTGAGCGCACCGACATCGATGCCCGCGAGCATCAGCGAGTTGCCGACGATCAGCATTTGTTTCTCGCCGCCATTGGTGGCGGCGATGGTTCTGGCCGCGGTCGATTCGGTGCGGATCCGGCTGAGCGTGTTGCTCATGCCATGAACCACCATGCGCGTGCCCAGCTCGAGGACGACGCACAGCGCGACGATCGCGACGAGCAGCAGCACGGTCACTCGCGCCGTGGTCGAGCGAGCGCCCACCGCCGTGGCGTCAGAACTGGAAGTAGATGAATGCATTGGCGGAGCTTCCAGCAAATATCACGGCAAAGACCATCAACGACATCGCCACCGCCGCGCGTCCCAGCGCCGGCAGCCGCTCGAACAAATATTCCTCGCCCCGGCGCTCGTTGATGAGATCGATCGCGAACATGGGCACGGTGAAGGCGATCAGGAACGCGAATGCCGTGCCGTATTCCGGAATCCAGGTGAGCGTGCCGATGCCGGACAGCATGTCGAACGCGTCGCCCACCGTGAGCGCGCGGAAGAACACCCAGCTGAGGCACA
>JBEVKA010000087.1:0-7875 GCA_040509855.1 Steroidobacter sp. | reverse complement strand
CACCGTGGTATTGCCGTTCAAGTAGTTGGTCGATAGGGTCAAGGAAACATCTGTCGCTGGTTCCCACTTGAGCTTCGCGCGCGTGTTGAAGGCGTCGCGCCCATTCACATCGTCGCCGGTGAACCGGTTTGTGACATTGCCATCCCAGTTCGAATAAGCGGCCGAGACGATGTAGCCGAGCTCGGAGCTGATCGGACCGGACACGCTGAAATTGCCGCCATATTCGCTGTCGGTGGTTCCCATCGCGTTGACGCGAGCCTGAAGCGTATCGGTCGGCTGGCGCGTGATGATGTTGATGAGACCGGCAGAAGCGGATTTGCCATACAGCGTGCTCTGCGGGCCGCGCAAAACTTCGATGCGCTCCACGTCCGGCAAATCGGTGAACGCGCGTGCCGAGAAAGCGAGCGGCACTTCGTCCACCAGCACCGCGACGCTGGACTCGACGCCGATACCGAAGGCAAAGGTGCCGACCCCGCGCAAGGAAATGTTGGAATTCACTGGATGCTCGGCGGGCCGGATCGTCAGCGACGGAGCGACTTTGCCTAGATCCTGAAACTGCTGCACACCCGATGCCTGAAGTGCATTTGGATCAATGACCGAAACGGCGAGCGGGACCTCCTGGAGGTTCTCCACGCGCTTGTTCGCCGTGACGACGATCTGTTCGAGAATCTCCCCAGCGTCCTGGGGAGTCGAGGCGGAAGCATCGGCAGCTTGCGCCAGCGGTGAACCCAGGGCCAGCGACAAAGCGACCGCAGCCGAGCAAGCGGAACCAGGCACTCTACTCATCTCGATTTCCCCCGTGTTTGAACCGGGCGGGTCTTGTGCCCGCCACTTAGCCAATCATGCAATTGGTCTGACCAATATTCAAGAGCTGCCTGACCTGGCGATTCTTCGCCTCTTCACCCGGGCATGCGACATAAGGCTCGGCGGCCGGAAGCTCTCACTTCAAACTCCGTACTTTCAAAATACCTTCGATGCGTTCTGCATCGGAAAGAAACATCCAGGGATGCCAGTCTTCGGGCACGTTCCGAACAACATCGCCTTCGAGTGAGATGCGATCTCCTGGGGCGAGTCCGCGTGCGTCGAGTGAAGACAGATCCAATCCCCAACGCAGCCCGCGATCGGTCTTGATGACATTTCTGCACTCTTTGACTGATCGACTACCTGGAGCCCTTGGATAGAGACATACGACTGTCCCCGTCACGGCCTTCGGCTCGTCAATCGGCGCGATCGTGGTGTAGATGATCTGACCGGCCTCTTCGAACTCGCCACTACCGTGAGGAATTAATTTGCCGACGACGCGAACGCGCAGGTTCATTTCGGGAAAGCCGCTGAGCCGAGTCGGATCCGCGGAGCGCAGGCCGTAGAACTGATCGTCATCGCCACGCAGTCCGATCGCGCAGTCGAGCAGGATGCGGCCGCTCGAATCGGGCAGCCGTCGCAGGCAGACTTGCTCGCCTTTGAGCACGATGTCCTTTGCGTTCGCAGGGATGATTGGAGGTGTCGGGCGAATCTCCGGTCCGCGTGAGTTGTACTGCGCACTGGCGGTCATGCATATGAGTAGCAATCCCAGCGCCAGGCGACGAAAGCTCGAACTCATGACGATCTTCCTTGGACGTTACAGCCGTGGATTTAGGATCGGTTCAGCGAGAGTCCCGGACAATTGCCGCTGCTGACGAGCGACGTCGTCCGTGAACATCTTAGCCTGCCAGGAACTGGCGCTGGCGGGCCGATATATAAACTACGAGGGATCGTTTTATGCCGTATTGGGGCTGGTGGCTCTCTGCCGTTGCGCTGCTCATGTTCTGGAAGACCGAATCCATGGTGCGCGGCTACTGGTTTGGGGGCTGGTGGAAGACGATAGCGCACCGGCCGCTGGGAGATTGGCGTGCAATCGACCTCGTTCCATTCCTAGTCGTCTATGTAGCTGTTCGTCTCATTTACTCAACGACTGCTTTATGGCGCGAGCTCGAAAAACAGGAGCTGGAGCGCAAGCAAGCGGAACCACAGTCGCAGGTGAAGTAGGCTACTGCACCCTCGCCCGCAGCCAATCTCGCAAAGTATCGAACACGCCCGGCGCCATCCGACGACGCGCGGGCTGCTCCCCGAGCGAATGGCCCGCGCTCGGAAAAATCTTGAAGGTGAAGTCTTTGTGACCTGCCTTCTCGAACGCGAGCCGCATATTCTCGGCGGTGCGCGCCGCGGGTGTGAGCACATCCAGTTCGCCGAACACACCGAGCACTGGGCACTTCACATTGGCAAGTGCCAGCGTGGGATCGAATGAGAGGATGTGGTCCCAATCCCAACGCAATTGTTCCAGCGACGTGAACGGTCCGCGCGACCGAAAAATCCACGAACCTTGGGCGGCGATCAGCTCCTGCTCCGCCTTGCGAAACTCCTCCCAACCTTCGCCGGTGCGGGCGACGCGCAACCATAGATCGATGAACGTCGTCTCCCTCGCGATATCCGCCTCCGGAACACCCGCCGAACCACGAATCGCGCCGACCTGATAACGCAACGTTTGCCACAACGGCTCCATGAAGCCAGAAGAGTTGATGGCGAACGCGACGTTCTTGGAGCGCGCCGCGACTTGCGTCGCGAGCATGCCGCCTTCGCTCGATCCCCAGAATCCGATCCGTTTCGGATCGATATCGTCGCGCTGTTCGAGCAGGCGCATGGCGGCGAGCGCGTCTCCTGCGAGTTCGTCCGGATAGCGCGCCTCTCTCATCGCAGTGCCCGTCGATGCATCCATGCGAACACCAGTGGACTTTCCGGTGCCGCGCTTGTCGTAGATCAGCACCGCCATGCCGAGCGAGCTGAAGAAATGAGGATAGGGACCGAATGAATAGCGAGTGAGCGGGCCGGAACCGTGCAACAGGATGATCGCGGGACGCGGCCGTTTCGCAGGCGGGAGAATCAGCGTGCCGTTGAGACGCGCGTCGACGCCTTGAAAGGTCACCTCTTCCTTGTTGAGTGGCACGCGCTCCGCAACCTGTTCCTTGCCATCGGCCTGCCGAAATGACATACCTTTGACGTTGCCAAGCGGATCGAGCACGAAGCGCGCCGTGAGCTCCACGGGCGTGGCGCTATTGAACTCTGCCCCCATCACAAATTCATCGTTCTCGGCTGGGAACAATCTACGCACTACCCCCGAAGAGTAATCGGAGATCAGCATGGCGTTGGTGCCGTCATCCATGATGAAGGGATCGACGCCGATCATATGATCGCCGGACACCCGATAGAGTCCGGCGTAGCGCTGGAACGTGCCGACGTTTTCATCCGCGGCATTGACCGATGTCAGCCAGACCAGGCCCAACAGCAAAGCAAACAGATATCGGTGCATGGCGTCCAGAAATTGCAAGTGTCACACTCCGTGCCGAGTACAACTCGGCACGGAGCGGAAAGTTACATTCTGGCCTGCGCCAACGCGACCGCGTCCGCTCCGGCGGGGAATCGGAGCTGGCCCGACGTGTCGGTCGCCGCTCTCCACACCGCTTCGGCGACATCGGATTCCTTCGTGACCGCGCTCAGCTGCGTGAGCGCAGAAAAAATGCGCTGTGCAAAAGGTGCATACGCCTCGGGAATCAACCCCTCCATGCGCGGGCCGCCGTTGTGCGTGAATCGCGTCGTCGGTGCATAACCGGGTTCGACCAGCTTGACGCGAACGTTGAACGCTTCGAGCTCATGAGCGAGCGACGCCGTGAAACCTTCGACAGCCACTTTGCTCGCCGTGTACACCGCCACCATCGGCATCGGCGCCAGCGTCGCACTCGATGTCACATTCACGATAACTCCCGACTTGCGCACGCGGAATGCAGGCAGCACTGCCTGTGTCATCGCCATCACACCGAACGTGTTGGTCTCGAACACCTCACGCGTCGTCGCCATCGGCGTGACTTCGAATGCGCCGAACAGCCCGATGCCCGCGTTGTTGACGAGCACGTCGATGGGTCCGATCGCTTCGAGCGCAGCCTCAATGCTCTTGGGATCGGTCACATCCAGCGCCACGACACGAAGCCGCTGCGATCGAGGCAGAACATCCTCTCGCGGCGTGCGCATCGTGGCGACCACATTCCAGCCCTGGTCGAGAAAGTAGCGCGCAGTCTCCAGGCCATAGCCGGAAGAACATCCAGTAATCAGCACCGTCTTCATGTTCAGTCTCCATCGTGGTTTCGATGGAGCAACATTAGCGACGCCCGCCCGGACTCACTACAATCGACCGTCCGCATTTCATTGGCGAGCGTCCAGCATGGTCGACCCACTCACCGAGATCATCACGTTGCTCCGACCGCGCGCGGTGTTCTCGAAAGGCATCAGCGGCGCCGGTCGCTGGGCCGTGCGTTACTCGGAATTCGGTCAGCCCAGCTTCTGCGCGGTGCTCGAAGGGAGCTGCCTGCTTGCTGTCGACGGCCAGGATACGGTGACGTTGCAAGCCGGTGACTTCGTGCTGCTGCCGACGACGCCAGGCTTCACCATGTCAAGCTTCGAAGCGGCGAAGCCGGTGTCGATCAATCCGAAAACGACGCCCTCACCCATCGGTGAAGTTCGACATGGCAAACGTGGTGGTCGTCCGGACGTGCGCTTGCTCGGTGGCTACTTCGCATTCGACTCGCCCGACGCTGAGTTATTGGTCTCGCTGCTGCCGGCGCTCATCCACGTGCGCGGCGTCGAACGGCTGGCGATGCTGGTGAAGCTCGTCAGCGAGGAGTCGAGCGATCGCAGGCCCGGACGCGATCTCGTGCTCGCACGCCTGGTGGAGTTGTTGTTGATCGAAGCATTGCGCTCCAAACCCGGTGATGACACGCCGCCGGGACTGCTGCGTGGACTGGCAGATGCGCGACTCGCCGCAGCGATGCGATACATGCATGGCAATCCCGCGCGCTCGTGGACGATCACTCAGCTTGCGAGCAAGGTCGCGCTGTCTCGCTCTGCGTTCTTCGATCGCTTCACACGCGCTGTCGGTTTGCCGCCCATGGAATATCTGCTGGCGTGGCGCATGGCGATTGCGAAGGAGTTGCTCCGTCGCGAGGACATCGCACTCACAGAAGTTGCGGAGCGCGTCGGCTACGGCTCGGCGAGCACATTCAGTACCGCGTTCAGCCGGCACACCGGCCTGCCTCCGAGTCAGTTCGCACGCGAACGCAAAGCGCTGTCGAGATTACCTGCGCCAGCGTCGCGTTGAGGCCATCCCTGAGCGACGCTTCATCCTTCTGCTCAAGGAACCGTTAGAACTGCATCAGCACCGCTGAAACAATCTTCACACTCGGCGCGCAGCCCACTGGCACGCGCTTCTGCGGAGGCAGCACCAGCGTCTCTTCCTTTTGCTTACCGCCGACCGGCTGCCATTGCACAGTCACCTGGATGCTCAGGTACGAGTGTTGATTTAGCACCGACCAGGCGCGATTGGCGTCGTCGCAGGGCTTGTCCTCCATGGCGACCACGAAATCCATGGCGGCAGGCTCGGCCGCCCGGGAAAAACTGGCAGGGAGCAGGACGCACATCAGGGCGAGGACGGCGATTCGAGCAGTGGTCATAGGGGCAACGATGGTCATGTTTCCTCCCGACAAGCGCCTTCCACGCAACTTGCCGGGTTGTCCTGTCAATTAGTATGGCCTTACAGCCGCCGCTGTCGTTCCCCCACTGAGTCGTTGTGTGAACTTGATCGGGCGCCTGTCGACCAGATCGTGAACAGATTCCGTTGTCCAACGATAGTCAGGCGCGCGTGCCGGTCGTTACTCGCGACTCACTTCGCTGGTGATTCGCGGTTGACTGTTTTTCGCAATCGTCGGCGTTCGCGATCCTCGCTGCCGAACCACTGCGTACACACAAATCTCGCAGGGACAAGCGAAACATATTTCGTAGGCTGTTCCAATCCACTGCGACACGTGACACCGGTTACCTCATAAAAATTTTATCCGCGCGAGGAGCATCGACGCATGTAAGTGCCCGCGAGATGGTTTCGAGTAAGATGCGTTAACTCACTTTTTGCGTGTGACCGCTCGATGAAATACGCACTGCTGCTGCTCTCGTTGACTTTTCTTGGCTGCGCGAGCGCGCCAACTGTTAAGTCGTGGCTCGATCCAGTGTCGTCGGCGACGATCACTGCGCAGATGGAGCCGCTGATCCTCGCGCGCGACGATCAAACGCTGCCGATGAACGAGCGTCAGTTCGCGCAGCTCGCAGCGGTCGAAGTCAATCGCATGGGTGATCGCAAGCTGTATCTGGTCGCGATCCTGTGGAGCAACGCCGATCGTGGTCGTGCCGAGCGCGAAATTTTCGAAGACGCTTTCGCACGTGTAGAAATGCGCATGGGCGATCGCTCCGTCTCCCTCGAGCGACATGCAGGCGAGATTGGCGAGCTGGGCGTCGGGCAGTCGCCGCTGCCCTTGCCAATTCCTGGATCACAACAGATCTACTTTCCCATCGAGCGCGCCGACCTGAACGCGTTGGCGCGTTCGAATCGAGTACAACTCATCGCGCAAGGCCGGCCCGAGTCGCCGCAACGTTACGAAGAGTGGCAGGACGGGCGTCGCAGCCTCAGCGACTTCCTCGGGCAGCTGCCAGGCAACGAGTCGCTGAGTTTGGATCAATAAACCCGCCCGATCTGCGGAATCGCCCAGCCGCGCTAAACTGCCTCGATGGCAGTGATGTCAGTTATCCCAAGTCAGAGCAAGCGCTCAGCAGAGCGCGCGATAGCGTACTCGACTGCGCCAAAATAACTATTAACTATCATATAGTTAACTACATTTTGGGGCAGCTAGCGCGACGATTGACACCCGAGGGCAGCCCTGCCCGCAAATAGTACGGCGCTCTGGCACCTGCTATATCCCCACCGCCGTCGATTCCGAAATTGATCCTTGTCTTCTGATATGCGGAATACGGTAATGGCAGCGCGGCCAGTGTTGGCCCGCGTAATCGATCAATTTTCACGAGGGGATTCACATGGAACGAAGCAATCACCGCGCGAGATGGGCGTTCGGATTGGGCTTGCTGGCGTTGGCCGCGGCCGCGCAAGCACAGACCAATCCGTATCAAAAAGGCCCCGATCCAACGTCGTCGTCGCTCAACGCAAGTAGCGGCTCGTTCGCCGTCGCAACCTCGACAGTGTCGAGCCTGGCCGCGAATGGTTTTGGCGGCGGCACGATCTACTACCCCACCACGACCGGCACATACGCGGTGCTGGCGATTTCTCCCGGCTTCACCGCGACTCAATCATCGATCGCGTGGCTGGGACGTCGCATCGCCACGCACGGCTTCGTCGTCATCACCATCGATACCAATTCAACGCTCGATCAACCACCGAGCCGCGCGACGCAATTGATGGCGGCGTTGAGGCACGTCACCGATCTGAGCAGCGCCACGGTGCGCAGTAGAGTCGACGCTTCTCGTCGCGGTGTGGCCGGACATTCGATGGGAGGCGGCGGCTCGCTCATCGCCGCACGCGACAATCCATCGTTGAAGGCAGCAGTGCCGCTCACGGCGTGGAGCACGACCAAGATCTTCTCGACCGTGCAAGTGCCCACACTCGTGGTTGGCGCGGAGAACGACACGATCGCGCCGGTCAGCTCACATTCGATTCCTTTCTACACCAGCCTGCCCGGATCGCTCGACAAAGCGTATGCGGAGCTGAATGGCGCGAGCCACCTGGCGCCGAATACCACCAACACACCGATCGGCCGATACTCGGTGTCGTGGGTCAAGCGGTTCCTGGACAACGATACGCGTTACACACCGTTCCTCTGCGGCACGCCTCACCAGAGCTACGCCACGGCCTCGGTGTTCTCCGATTACCGCTCGACCTGCCCGTACTGAGACGAGGCTCGTTCCTGGTGGCGACGGTGGGGTCGCCACCTTTTCTTTTTCGCAGCTTCCAGG
>JBEVKA010000086.1:0-8548 GCA_040509855.1 Steroidobacter sp. | reverse complement strand
TTTCCGGTGCGGTAGTCGTGCAGATCGAAGGCTTCCGCGATAACAAGCCGGTGCAGCTCACGTTGTCGCAGGCAGGCGCAGAGACCCGTGCGGATGGACAGCTGCCATTCCAGTTCCGCTACTTCCAGAACCTGGAGCAGGACATCGTGTTGCCCGAGGGCTTCGAGCCGCGCGCCGTGAATGTCGAAGTCCGCTCGGCTCGACTGCAGCCTGTGCGAGAATCCTACCCCTGGCAGGTCCAGACCGAAGGTTGAAGAGTGGGTGAGCCCAGATGCCTTTTCCGTGGACACTTAACGTGTCCGCGGACGGGGCGAACGACAGTACACGGATGTACTGGCTGGCCGAGGCTCCAGGGATGGCTGCTTGAGAAGAGATTACGGCATGTTCAATCGCAGTAAACCCAAACCCCATCGCATCGATACGTTGATCGGCGCCGGTACGCGCATCATCGGCGACGTGCAATTTGCCGGCGGCTTCCATGTCGACGGTCATATCAAGGGCAATGTCGATGCACCGCCTGATTCGGGCGCGACCTTGAGCGTCAGCGACAGTGGCGTCGTTGAAGGCTCGGTCGCCGTTCCCAACGTGATTTTGAACGGCACGGTGAAGGGTTAAATTCTTGCCCATGAACGCGTGGAGCTGGGTTCCACGGCCCGTGTGACGGGTAATGTGTATTACGCGCTGATCGAGATGGAAATGGGCGCGGAAATCACCGGCAAGCTGATTCACGAGCCCCGACGCAGCAGCGCCGGGCGTCACGAGCCGGAGATCAAGCCCGCGCCGGGCGTGGCGGCGGCTGACAACGCCGGCTGAGTCCTGGGCGTCAAAACCCGCTAGACTTGATTCGACCCGGTTCGCCCCCAAAAGTCGTCCTGACTTCCCTGACTCCTCAGGTGTAGCCGAAAGCGTGGACCCATGAGCATCGAATCCGCCTCCCATCCAGCCCCCGCAACCCCGATCGGCCTGCCGCCGAGTCTGGTGTTCACCGACGCCGCCGCGGCCAAGGTGAGCGAGCTGATCCGTGAGGAGGCCAATCCGAACCTGAAGCTGCGCGTGTTCGTGCAGGGTGGCGGCTGCTCCGGCTTCCAGTATGGCTTCACCTTCGATGAAAACCTGGAGGAAGGTGACACGCGCGTCGAAAACGGCGGCGTGACGCTGCTCATCGATCCGATGAGCATTCAGTATCTGGCGGGTGCCGAGATCGACTATCGCGAGGACATCGAGGGCGCGCAGTTCGTCATTCGCAACCCGAATGCGTCGACGACTTGCGGCTGCGGCTCTTCCTTCTCGATGTAGCGCGCCACGCAATGGCGCGCAAAGTCCCCGAGGTCATCGCGGCCGTCGATCTGGGATCCAACAGTTTTCACATGGTCGTGGCCCGTCATTCGCACGGGCAACTCATCATTCTCGATCGCTTGCGTGAGAGCGTGCGTCTGGGCGCCGGTCTCGACGAGCATGGCCGGCTGAAGCGCGAGGCCATCGACGTCGCGCTCGCGTGCCTGGAGCGCTTCGGCCAGCGGTTGCGTGACATGAAAGCCGAAGGCGTGCGCGTCGTCGGTACCAATACACTGCGCAAGGCCAAACGCAGAGGCGCGTTTCTGGATCGCGCCAGCGCTGCCCTTGGCCACCCCATCGAAGTGATCTCCGGCATCGAAGAGGCGCGCCTGATCTATCTCGGCGTCGCGCACACCATGCCGAGCGAGCCCGGTCGTCGCCTCGTAGCCGACATCGGCGGCGGCAGCACCGAAATCATCATCGGCGAAGGACTGCACGCGCGAAAGCTCGAGAGCTTGCACATGGGCTGTGTGGGCATGAGTTCGAAAATCTTCGGCGACGGTGTCATCACCGAGAAGCGCATGAAGCGCGCACGCCTCGCGGCACGGCTCGAATTGGAGCCGGTGCAGGCAACGTTCAAGAATTATGGCTGGGATCAGGTCGTCGGGTCGTCGGGCACGATTCGCGCAGCCAGTGACATTCTGCGCGCGCGTTCCAACGGCGATGGGCTGATTACGCCTACAGCGGTCGAGGCACTCATCGAGCAATTGCTTCGCATCGGCGACCTGTCGAAGCTGCGATTGCCCGGACTCACCGAAGAGCGACTGCCGGTGTTTCCTGGCGGCCTGGCGATCCTCGCCGAGATCCTCGCCGTGCTCGACATCAAGGCGATGAAGGCTGCGGAAGGCGCGCTGCGCGAAGGCTTGCTCTACGACATGATCGGTCGCTTCAGGGATGAAGATGCCCGTGTGCGCAGCGTGCGCGCCATGCAAGGCCGGTATCACGTCGATCTGTTGCAGGCGTCGCGCGTCGAGGCGACCGCGCTGGATTTTCTGCGCCAGACGCAAACCGAATGGGCGCTGGATGATCCGCTAGCTGAGATGTTGCTGTCATGGGCCGCGCGCCTGCACGAGATCGGTCTCGACGTCTCGCATTCGCATTATCAGAAGCACGGCGCGTATCTGCTTGAACACGCGGACATGCCGGGCTTCCCGCAGGAAGAACAAAAGATCCTGGCGTCCATTGTCGGCGCGCATCGTCGTAAGTTGCAGCTGGACGCGCTCCAGGATCTGCCGCCGCCGTGGCACATCAAAGCGCAGTTCATGATTGTGATCCTGCGCCTGGCTGTGCTGTTGCACCGGGGCCGCAGCACGGTGGCATTGCCGAAAATCGAGCTGCAGCCCAGGGCGCGTTCGCTGGATGTCGCGTTTCCCCGTGGATGGGTGGACACGTATCCGCTGACGGCCGCCGATCTCGACAACGAAATCGAATATTTGAAGGCCGCGAGCTTCCGTCTGCGCGTCAGCTGACGGTGTTGTCCGAATATCGCTGCAGCAGGACCTGCTGCGCGCTCACTATCGGCGCATCGCCAGCGTTGGCGCGTTCGTATGAGCCGTCCGGCTTGAGCACCCAGGCCTGCTCGTTGTCGGCGAGGTAAGTCTCCAGATCTTCCACGATGCGATCGCGGTGTTGCTTGCGCTCGATCGGGAAGCACACCTCGATGCGGCGGAAGAAATTGCGTTCCATCCAGTCCGCGCTGGCGCAGAAGATCTCGGGACTGCCGTCGTTGTGGAAGTAATAGACCCGCGAGTGTTCGAGGAAGCGGCCGATGACGGAGCGCACCGTGATGTTCTCGGAGATGCCGGGCATACCCGGGCGTAGCGCGCAGATGCCACGGACGATCAAATCGACTTTCACGCCCGCCATCGCTGCTTGATACAGCGTCTGAATGATCTGCGGCTCGATCAGCGCGTTCATCTTGGCGATGACGCGTGCCGGCTTGCCCGCGCGCGCGAATGCAATCTCACGACGCGTTTTTTCCAGCAAGCCTTCATGCAGTGTGAACGGCGACTGCAGGATCTTCTGCATGGTCGCGGCGCGGGTCGGGCTGGTCAGCTGCAGGAACAGCTCGTGCAGATCCTCGCCCATGGCTTCGTCGCACGTGAACAGACCGTAGTCGGTGTACACGCGTGCGGTGTTCGGATGGTAGTTGCCGGTGCCGAAATGGCAGTAACGGCGCAATTTGCCGCGCTCACGGCGCACAACCATGATGATCTTTGCGTGTGTCTTGTAGTCCACGACGCCATACATGACGTGAGCGCCGGCTTCCTGTAGGCGAGTCGCGAGTTGAATGTTGGCTGCTTCATCGAAGCGCGCCATCAATTCAATGATGACAGTCACTTCCTTGCCCGCGCGCGCCGCGTCCACCAGCGCATCGACGACCGGCGACTGTGGGCCAGTGCGATACAACGTTTGCTTGATCGCCAGCACGTCCGGATCCGCCGCGGCCTGGCGCAGGAAGTCGGTCACCGGCGCGAAAGCTTCGAATGGGTGATGCAACAGGACTTCGTCGTCTCGCATTACCGAGAAGACGTCTTCCTTCACTACCAGCCGCTTGGGAATGCACGGCGTGAACGCGGGATATTTCAGGTCCGGGCGGTCCACCAAATCGTAGATGGCCGTCAGGCGGTTGAGATTCACCGGACCGTTCACCTGGTACAGATCGTCGCGCTTGAGCGCGAAGTGGCGCAACAGGAAGTTGGTGATGTCTTCCGGGCAATCCTGCGACGTCTCCAGGCGCACGGCCGCGCCGTAGCGGCGTTGCGCGAGTTCGCCTTCAATCGCTCGCAGCAGGTTGTCGACTTCTTCGTCGTCGACGAACAAGTCGCTGTTGCGGGTCACGCGAAATTGCCACGAACCTTCGACCTTCATGCCGTTGAAGAGCTGCGCGATGAAAGTGGAGATCACCGCGGAAAGGAACACGAAATAAGTTTTGGTGGGCTCGCTGGGCGACGTCGGCAGGCGGATGATTCGCGGCAGCGAGCGCGGGACCTGCACGACTGCCAACTCCGTGTCGCGTCCGAACGCGTCCTTGCCGGACAAGCGCACGATGAAGTTCAAACTCTTGTTCTGGATGCGAGGGAATGGTCGCGCCGGATCCAGGCCGAGCGGCGTCAGCACCGGCTCGACTTCCTTGGCGAAATATTCGCCCACCCATTTGCGCTGTTCGGCGGTCAGTGTCTTGGCGTTGACGAAGTGATGACCTTCGGCGGCGAGCGCGGGAAACACCAACTGATTGAGCAGCTCGTACTGATCCTTCACCAGCGTGGCGGCGCGGTCGTGAATGGCCACCAACTGTTCGGGCACCGTCATGCCGTCGGGCCCGCCGGTCAACGATCCCAGCTCCTGTCGCTGCTTCAGGCTGGCGACGCGGATCTCGAAAAACTCATCCAGATTGGAGCAGGAAATGCCGAGGAAGCGGATGCGCTCGAGCAACGGCAGGCGCTCATCGTGAGCTTGCGCCAGCACGCGCTGGTTGAAATTGAGAAAGGATAGCTCCCGATTGATGTAGTGTTCGGGAGCTTTCAAATTCACATCGAGCATGGATGCCGCCGCAATGTCACCCGATACATGGGGGACATCGAGAATACTACGGCCGCATCGCTGCTTGTGTTACACGCGTATGTAGCGCCGACGCTCCATGCGCGAATTCACCACAAGCGTGACCGACTACAGGGACGGAAGCGCGGCGACTTTGGCGGCAGCACCGCGATCGAGCTTCGCCAGCAGCTGGCCCGATTTCAGCAGAAACTCGGCGCGATACTGATCGGAGATCGGTGCCGCATCCGGCAGCAGCACGGTGCGCGGGTTCTTGTGCACGCCGTTCACCTGGTATTCGTAATGGAGGTGCGGACCCGTCGCGGCGCCCGAGCTACCAACGTAGCCGATCGTCATGCCCTGACGCACACGCTGACCGGTACGCAAGCCATTCGCGAAGCGCGACATGTGACCGTAGAGCGTCTCGACGCCGCCGCCGTGCTCGATCTTCACCACGCGACCGTAACCGCCTTTGGTGCCGACGAATTCGACGCGGCCATCGCCAGCAGCTTTGATGACGGTGCCGGTCGAGGCGGCGTAGTCCACGCCTTTGTGGGCGCGAATGGAATTGAGGATGGGATGGCGGCGTTTGGGATTGAAGTTCGAGCTGATACGGGTGAATTCCAGCGGCGCGCGCAGGAACTGGCGACGCATGCTGCGGCCGTCTGGCGCGAAGTAGTCGCCGACCTTGCCATCGACCGATTCGAAATAAACGGCCCGGTACATGGTGCCGTTGTTCATGAAATCCGCCGCCAGGATGCGGCCGTTGCCGATGAATTTACCGTCGCGGTACTTCTGCTCATACACCAGGTTGAAAGTGGCGCCCGGCTGAATGTCCAACGCGAAGTCGATCTCCCAACCGAAAATGTCGTTGGCCAGCTGCAGGATCATTTCCGGGCTGACGCCGGCAGCGCGAGCCGCGGCGAACAGCGAAGTCTCGATCGTGCCCTGAGCGTGCACTTCCTGAATGTCGAGCGGAGTCTCGATCACTTCGGCCGCGAAGCCTTCGTTGGCGCGCGTTACCGAGAGCACTTCGGTTTCGCTGATGCGGCGGGTGAGGGACTGCAGCTGACCTTCATCGTGAACCAGCGTGATCGTGTCGCCGGGGCGCAGCTGGTCGAGGCGGCCTTGCACGCCGGGCGCGCCACGAATGCTGGCGAGGTCGGTCAGGTTCAGCTTCAGCTGGCGGAAGATGCGATCCATGGTGTCGTTCCGGCGCACCACGAACTCCACCGTGTCGCCTAGCAAGGTAGGCGGAGCGATGGTGGGAATGGCGACGCTTTCGAACTGGATCGGCGGCAATTCTTGCAGACTGAGGCCGGACTGGTGATTCGCGACGAATCCCGAGTCCCGCGTGGCCACCCCGTAGGCCACCATCCCACCTACAAGAGGTAGGAGCAGGCCGGAGATAAACCAGCGAGCATGGGTTGAGCTGCGCGTCGACACGGGCTTGTAGTCGAACGCGGTCCTGGAGCTGGAGGTCGGTTGAAGTCCCAGTTGCCTAAGCTGGCGCATACCCAATCGTGCTCAATGGTGTGCAGTTAGTTAAAGTAAACGAACCGGATCGCAATTTGAAGAATCACGGCGACGCCGTCAACCCAAAATAACGCCGCGCTGCTCGCGAAGTTCGACTCGTCGGTGCCGCCCGGCCGATGGCCGAAGCTGACTGGACCGACTAAAGTCGCCCCGCGACTCGTGGCCGCATTTATCGTGCCCTTCGTAGAACGATGGAAATCCGATGCTCTCCGCCGAACAACAACTCGCCGAACTGAAACGTGGGACCACCGAGATCCTGCTGGAATCCGAGCTGCTAACCAAGCTGCGACGGGGCAAGCCACTCAAGATCAAGGCCGGCTTCGATCCGACTGCGCCCGATTTGCACCTGGGACACACGGTGCTCATCAACAAAATGCGCCGCTTTCAGGATTTCGGCCACGAGGTGATTTTCTTGATCGGCGACTTCACCGGCCAGATCGGTGATCCGACCGGGCGCAACGCGACCCGTCCGCCGCTCACGCCTGAACAGATCCAGGCCAATGCGCAGACCTATCAGGAGCAGGTGTTCAAGATCCTCGATCGCGACCGCACGCGCGTGGTCTTCAACTCTGAATGGTTCAATAAGCTGGGCGCGGCGGGCGTTATTCAGCTCGCAGCCAAGCACACGGTGGCTCGCATGCTGGAGCGTGACGATTTCAGCAAGCGCTATAAGAGTGGCCAGCCGATCGCCATTCACGAGTTTCTGTATCCGCTAGTGCAGGGTTACGACTCCGTTGCCTTGCAGGTCGACGTCGAGCTCGGTGGCACCGATCAGAAGTTCAATCTGCTGGTAGGGCGCCAGCTTCAGGAGATCTACGGACAGGAACCGCAGGTCGTGCTCACCACGCCGCTGCTCGAGGGGCTCGACGGCGTGAACAAGATGTCCAAGTCGATGGGCAACTACATCGGCGTCACCGAAGATCCCGACAGCATGTTCGGCAAGTTGATGTCGATCTCGGACGAGCTGATGTGGCGCTACTTCGACTTGCTGTCGTTCCGCGCCAATGCCGAGCTCGAAGCGTTCCGCAAGCAGCTCGCTGAGGGCCGCAATCCGATGGAGATCAAATTCGAACTGGCAATAGAGATCACTGCGCGCTTCTCGAGCGCGGCCGCCGCCGAGCAAGCACGACAAAACTTTTCGTCGCGTAGTCAGCGTCGCGAAGTGCCGGAGAACATCGAGACCAGGACCATCACGATCGATGGCGCGAGCATTGGCGTCGCGGCGGCCATAAAGCAGGCCGGACTCGCCGAGAGCACTTCTGCTGCGAATCGACTCATCCAGGGCGGCGCTGTTCGCATCGATGGCGAGAAGGTCGAGGACATCAAGGAGGCGATCGAGCCCGGGCCGGCGCGCCTGTTCCAGGTCGGCAAGCGAGGCTTCGCCTATATCGAAGTGATTCGGGCAAGGTGATTCAGGGTTCGACCTAATCGTCCGCGACGAAAAAAATTCCTCGCAGCAGCTGCGTTCAGGCTCTTGCAAATTCATGTAGTGGCCGTGAAACACGGTTTCTAAAGTGGCGAGCAAATAACTACGTTTTCAGCGCTCGCAACGTGATCGAAAAAAAATTCACGAGAGGTGTTGACGCCCTGTAACCAGACAGTAAGATGCGCCCCCTTCGCAGCGGGCGCCGGTTGAAAGACGGGCTGTGAAGAAGCTGATTCGACGGGTCGTCTGCACTTCGAAAATAAAAAATTTGAAGGGGTTGACGGCAAGAAACGAGACAGTAAGATGCGCCACCTCGCGGCGGACGCCGGTTGAAAAACAGGCCGCGAGGAAGCTGAGTCGAGACGAGTCGATAGCCTCGGATGAAAATCGAGGGGATTGACGGAAACGAAAATCCAGCTTAGAGTTCCGCTTCTGCCTAGCCACCGCGCAACGGCAAGCTCTTTAAAAATTGAAACAGGTAATTTGTGTGGGGACTCGCGTCGGTTCGTTGGCGAAGCCAACTTCGACGATGAGTTTACCAATTTAGCCAGTAGAGCTCGATTGGATAATCTCTTCGTAAGCTTGATAGGTCTCAAAGCCTTTAAGTGAAGAGTTTGATCCTGGCTCAGATTGAACGCTGGCGGCGTGCCTAACACATGCAAGTCGAGCGGTAACAGGTGTAGCAATACATGCTGACGAGCGGCGGACGGGTGA
>JBEVKA010000085.1:0-12500 GCA_040509855.1 Steroidobacter sp. | reverse complement strand
GCACTAAAGCGACGCGGCCAGATCTCGCGTCGTGAACCCACTCAACGTTTCCGGCCCGCCCTTCGACAAGCCGATGACCTTGAAGCGCTCGCCCATTTCTCCAGGCAGTGTCAGCAACATCGCCTGCCTCGCGAGCTGCAGGCGCGACGCGAGCTCTTCGTCATCCTTGGGCGCCAGAAACTTTTCGATGCCGTTGCCGATCAGAAAGTGCGCCTGGGTCGTGTAACCAGCGACACGCATTCCAGCAGCCACCGCGGACTCGGCCACGGAAGTGAAATCCACCCACGCGCCGACATCCTGCAAACCGACGTTTATCAATGCATCGTCGTGAAAGCGATGGCGGAAGTGGCACAGCATCGTGCCGTCGCGACGGCCGCTCGCGTAGTACTGTCGGCGCGGCAGACCATAGTCGATGAAAAACGCTACGCCTTCCTGAATGGCATTCGCGATGCTGGCGATCCAAGGCACGAGTCGCAGATTGATCTCGGACGTATAGCCGTCGGCGAACGGCTCGCCGAGGTTGTATTCGATTTCACGCACCGCCGCCTCGAGCGCGCCTTCGGCGTGTACTTCCGACCAGTCGAGCCGACCGAGCTGCCAGGTCACGCCGAG
This sequence comes from Steroidobacter sp., assembly GCA_040509855.1. Taxonomy (GTDB): domain Bacteria; phylum Pseudomonadota; class Gammaproteobacteria; order Steroidobacterales; family Steroidobacteraceae; genus Steroidobacter. The sequence goes on along the minus strand of JBEVKA010000085.1, from coordinate 11,888 downwards.
CTGATTCACTTGCAGCCCGCGAATGCGAAATCGCTGCACAGGCAAAGCGTCGAGGACCTCGTTCGCGAGCAGCACGCCGCGAAAGTTTTCTGGAAGCTGATCGAGCCATTCGACCCGTTCCATCAACGCCGGAACGCGCTGCTGTAACAACGCGCGTTGGCGATCGCGCAGATCGGCGCTGACTTCCAGAATGAGATAGCGCTCGGGCAAGCGCTGCTGGCGCGCCAATTCGCTCAGCACATCGCCTGCCATCACGCCCGATCCTGCGCCCAATTCCAGAATGCTCCCGCCTTCGACGGAGCGGAGCACCTCGGCGGATTGATTGGCCAGGCAGCGACTGAAGAGCGGTGAAATTTCCGGCGCGGTGACGAAATCGCCCGCCCCGCCGAGCTTGGTCGCCCCCGCGCTGTAATAACCGAGGCCGGGCTCGTAGAGCGCCATTTCCATGTAGCGCTCGAAGCTGATCCAACCGCGCGCGGCGTCGATTGCGTCGCGGATGCGTTCGATCAGCTTTTCGCTGTGAGCCGCCTCGTCGGGCGACAGCGGCGGTAACGGCAGCTCGACGCTCAAGCGTCCCGCTCCGACGACCTATCGGCGCAAGCCCAGTTTGCAGCGACCATCCGTTCGTTCACCATACCTGCATGGACACTCTTTCGGGACGTTCGGTGCTGATTACCGGCGCGGCTCGCCGCATCGGTGCAGCGTTGGCCCGCGGCTTTCATGCCGAAGGCGCCAACATCTGTATTCATTTTCACCGTTCGGCGCCCGAAGCGGAACAGCTGCGCGACGATTTGAACCGCACGCGCGCCGGCTCCGCCGTGCTGGCGAGCGCCGACCTGCTCGATCTGGATGCGTTGCCGACGCTGGTCGAGCGGACGGTCAAAGCGTTCGGCAGCCTCGATGTGCTCATCAACAATGCGTCCACGTTCTATCCCACGCCGCTCGGCCGGATCACGGCCAGCCATTGGGACGATTTGATCGGCACCAACCTGCGTGCGCCGCTGTTTCTGGCGCAGGCCGCTGCCGAGCCTCTGCGCATCGCGCGCGGCCTGATTCTGAACCTGATCGACATTCACGCGCAGCGACCGTTGCCCCAGCATCCGGTGTATTCCACCGCCAAGGCGGGGCTCGTGATGTTGACCCGCTCGCTGGCGCGCGAACTCGGGCCCGACGTGCGAGTGAACGGCATCGCGCCCGGCCCGATCCTGTGGCCGGAAGGCGGGCTCGCGCAGACGCTGCAACAGGAGATCATCGACAAGACGCTGCTCAAGCGCATCGGCTCGCCGGATGACATCGTGCGCGCCGCGTTGTTCTTCGCGTTGGGCGCACCGTACGTCACCGGTCAGATTCTGGCGATCGATGGCGGTCGGAGCGTGGGCTGGTAGCACTGCCACTGTCGAGCAGCACCTCGACCATCGAGTGCGCGTCGCCTTCGAACGATTCCCACAGCTCGCGCATGGTTTTGCCCAGTGTTGGGTGCATCACATCGGGCGCGATGTCGGCCATGGGCCGAAGCATGTAAGGTCGTTTGATTAGATCCGGTCGCGGGATTTTGAGCCCTGGCTCGTCGCTCACCAGATTGCCGAACAAGAGGATGTCGAGATCCATCGTGCGCGGCGCCCACTTTGGCGCGTCGGCCGGGCGATCACAGTCGGCTTCGATTTTTTGCAGCTGTCGCCGAACCTCGCCCACGTCGTGCTCGGTTCGAAAACCCACCACGAGGTTGATGAAGTCGTCGCCGCTGAAACCCACCGCCTGATTGCGATACGCCGGCGACAGCGTCATCGGACCATACGCCGCCGCCAGTTCGCGCAACGCGCGCGCCAGATATTTCTCCGGCTCGACGTTGCTCCCGGCAGCGACGTAAACCTCGATCATGGCTGCAGCGGCGGGGCCGGCATCGAGTAATCCTCCGCTCGTCGCTCGATTTCGATGCCGACGTCGCGGGCACCCCGAATCGCCCCGCGCTTGTTGAGCCGCACTTTCACCCAGGAAACCCCAAACTCCGTGACGATGACGCGGGCGATCTGCTCGGTGAGCGTCTCCACCAGCTGATATTGCGAGTCGCCGACGAACGCGAGCAGCCGCTTGGCGACCCGTTTGTAATCGATGGTGTCGTCGATGCTATCGGTGGCCGCCGCCCGGCGGATATCCGCCGCCATTTCCACGTCGATGACCACGGTCTGTTTGACCCGCCGCTCCCAATCCCAAATGCCGACGATGCATTCGACGCTGAGCTGGGTGAGGAAAATCTTGTCCATGCTGCTCGAAGTGACTACTGACTGGTGACTGCTGACTGGTCGGAGGGGCTGCGTAGTGTATTGAGAGGCCATCGTGCCGTGGCACGGATCTTCAGATCGTCATGCTCGCCCGCGGCGAGGCGGCGATAGCCCGCGTAGGCGATCATGGCCGCATTGTCCGTGCAAAACTCCGGCCTCGGATACATCACCTGCAATCCACGGCGTTCGCCCAATGCTTTCAGCTCGGCGCGCAGGTGGCGATTCGCCCCGACGCCCCCAGCGACGACGAGCGTCTTCAGCCCGGTTTGTTTCGCGGCCCGCGCGCACTTGGCGACCAAGGTTTCGACCACGGCTTGTTGGAATTCATGCGCCACATCGGCGCGCATCTGTTCGTCCAGCTCCCGGCCACGAACCGCCACGACCACCGCGGTTTTCAGCCCGCTGAAGCTGAAGTCCAGACCGGGCCGATCGAGCATGGGTCGCGGAAAATCGAATTGGCCGGGCCGGCCGCTGTCGGCCAGCTGGGCGAGCGCCGGCCCACCCGGATACGGCAGGCCGAGCATTTTCGCGGTCTTGTCGAAGGCCTCGCCCGCCGCATCGTCCAGCGACGAGCCGATGATCCGGTAGTCGCCCAACCCGCGCACTTCGGCCAGTAACGTGTGCCCGCCGGACACGAGCAACGCCAGGAAAGGAAATTCCGGCGCCGTCGCCTCGAGCATCGGCGCGAGCAAATGCCCTTCTAAATGATGAACCCCCACCGCGGGCTTGCCCCAGGCAAAAGCCAGGCTTCGCGCGACCGCGGCTCCGACCAACAAAGCCCCGACCAGCCCGGGGCCAGCGGTGTAAGCAACCCCATCCAGCTGTTCGGGCGTGACACCAGCTTCGACGAGGGACTGCTGGACCAAAGGCAGCAGTTTTTTGACGTGATCGCGTGAAGCCAGCTCGGGCACGACCCCGCCGTACACGGCATGCAGCTTGATCTGGCTGTACAGGCAATGGGACCGCAGCCCGGCCTGACCGTCATACACGGCGGCGGCGGTCTCGTCGCAGGAGGTTTCGATGCCCAGAACTTTCAAGATGGCGCCTTGGCGGGGAACGACAACACACATATGAGGGGTGCGAAGCTTAAACTCACGCCCGCCGCCGCGGGGCTGGAGATTTCGAGCATTTTCAGGGCGATATTCCGCTTGGCCAGCAGGAATGCCGGCGCCAGTGAGGCGTAGTCGACGCTTTTACGGGGAATTTTCCACGAGATTTTTGCTTTTCGACCTCGGCCTCATTAGACTTCCGCGCTCTCAACCGCCCCCTGGTTTCGTCCTCGACCCTCAGCGCTACCTATCGGCGCTGCCGCTGTCGGCTCGAATCGACCCGCAAATCGATCGACTTGGAGGCGGCCGTTCCAACTTACCGAGGTAGAGATGCCGAGCGTTCGCGTCCGAGAAAACGAGTACTTCGATGCCGCCTTGCGGCGCTTCAAGCGCGCCTGCGAAAAGGCCGGGGTCCTGACCGAGCTGCGCCGCCGGGAATTCTACGAAAAGCCGACGCAGGAACGTAAGCGCAAGAAAGCCGCCGCCGTGAAGCGCCACATGAAGCGCGTCACCCGCGACGGCAGCAGCCGCGGCGCCCGCCCAGCTCGCGCTTACTGATCGGATCTGTCTTTGTGGGGGCGGTGAGCTGTGGCTCACCGCCCCCTTTTCCCTTCTCTGCCCTGACGAAACGCCCATGTCATCACTCAAGGACCGCATCACCGAAGACATGAAGGCCGCGATGCGCGCCAAGGAGTCGGAGCGCCTGGGCACGATCCGCATGATTACTTCCGCCATCAAGCAGCGGGAAGTGGACGAGCGCATCCAACTGGACGACACCCAGGTGCTCGCCGTCATCGAGAAGATGATTAAGATGCGCAAGGAATCCATCGCGCAGTTCCAGAGCGGCGGTCGCGACGACCTGGTCGCCAAGGAACAGAAGGAAATCGACCTGCTGCAGGTATATATGCCTTCGCAGCTGAGCGAGGCCGAGCTGGACGCTCTGATCGCCCAGGCCATCGCCGAATCCGGCGCCGCTTCGATCAAGGAAATGGGCAAGGCCATGGCGTTGCTCAAGCAGAAAGCCCAGGGCCGCACCGACATGGCCGCCGCCAGCGCCAAGCTCAAGGCAAAGCTCGGCTGAACGCTTCCCTCCCCTTGAAACCAAGGGGTCTCGATTCTTCTGCGAAGAATTCCCGCCTCCTGACATTGGTCAGTGGCCGTGCACTGACGTTCGCGGTGTATTCTGACTTCCGTGTCTGGCCTCATCCCCAAACATTTCATCGAAGAGCTGATCGCGCGCGTCGACCTGGTCGAGCTGATCGGCAGTCGTTTGCCGCTGAAAAAGCACGGCAAGGAATACAAGGCCTGTTGCCCTTTCCACGGTGAGAAGACGCCCTCGTTCACCGTCGTTCCGGACAAGAACTTCTATCACTGCTTCGGCTGCGGCGAACACGGCAACGCGCTCGGCTTCCTGATGAAGCACGACAACCTCGGCTTCGTGGAAGCGATCGAAGAACTGGCCGATCGCGTCGGCGTGGACGTGCCGCGCGAGCAAACTCCGGGCCAACGCCCGCCGCCGTCGGATGTTTTATTTGCCACCCTGGATAAAGCGGCCGCGTTCTACCGCAGCGAGTTGCTGAACACGAGCCGTGGCAAGGACTACTTCAAATCGCGCGGCCTGACGGGTGAAACCGCCGTGACGTTCGGTCTTGGATATGCACCCGACGCGTGGGACTCGGTCCTGAAACATCTCGGCGGCGGCGACACGGATCGTGCACGTTTGTTGCAGGTGGGTTTAATCATCGAGCGTGACAACAAGTCGGGACACTACGATCGCTTCCGCGACCGTGTGATGTTCCCGATTCGCGATGCACGGGGCCGCACCATCGGCTTCGGCGGCCGCATTCTCGACAAGGGCGAACCCAAATATATGAATTCGCCCGAGACCGAGCTGTTCCACAAGGGGCGCGAGCTGTACGGCTTGTATGAAGCGCGCCAGGCGACGCGAACCCTATCGCGCCTGCTGATCGTTGAAGGCTACATGGACGTGGTTCGACTGCACCAATCCGGCATCACTTATGCAGTGGCGACACTGGGCACCGCGACCACGCCCGAGCACCTGACGCGCGTGTTCCGTATTTGTAACGAAGTCATTTTTTGTTTCGACGGCGACCGCGCCGGGCGCGCCGCCGCGTGGAAAGCGCTGGAGAATTCGCTGAGCCAGGTGCGCGAAGGCCGGCAGATCCGCTTTTTGTTTCTACCCGACGGCCACGACCCGGACACGCTGGTCGGCGAGGAAGGTCGCGAGGCGTTCGAAGCACGAATCAAACAGGCCATGCCGTTGTCTGAATATTTCATCAACCATTTGAGCGCGCAGGTCGACGTGCGCAGCATCGACGGCCGGGCGCGCCTGGGCGAGATGGCACGGCCATTGCTAGAGCGCATCCCCCCGGGGATTTTCCGCGAATTGCTGGCGGACGAAGTCGCAAAAGCGGTGGGGTTGAATCGCGAACGAATGTCCGCAGTGTTGGGCGAAGGCACTCACTCGCACGCTCACACCCGCGATGCCTCGCCAGCCAACGTGCCAAGTAATGTGAATGGCGGCCCAGCTTCGCGCGCCTATCGTTCAGATCGTCACGGCGGCGCCGATGTTCGTCATATCGGCACTCCACAGGCCGGCAGACGCAACCTGGTGCGCCAGGCAATTCATCTGTTGGTTCATCACCCGGAAATTGCCGACAAGGTGGCGCCGAACCCGGCGCTACAGACACTGGAGCGCCCGGGAATCGCGCTGCTCCTCGAGTTGATCGAGGAACTAAGCCGCCACCCGTGCGCTAGTACCGGGGCACTGCTTGAACGCTGGCGGGAGCGCCCCGATGTTGAGCATCTGGCGAAATTGGCCGTCCAGGAATGCGTCCTCGATGCCGCCGGCGCCGCCAAAGACCTGGTGGGCGCCGTGAAGCAGCTCGGCGACGAGGCGGCCCGGTTACGCACCGACTTTTTGTTAAAAAAGGTCGGGTTGAGCGAGACCGAAAAAGCTGAATTGCAGGGGCTGCTGGGACGTCGCGCACCGATCGATGATGGTGCGTCAACGCGAACCTAGCGCCCGGAAAACGATCAAAGTACACTGCGCGGTCTTTTTAAGCCCGCCCACCCCCGACACCACGTGAGGGCCCAACTCTTGAGCAAGACCCTGGCAGCAAAAAAGGAACCGGCGCAGATCGCCGATGAGCGTCAATCGCAATTGAAGCTGCTGATTGCCCGAGGCAAGGAGCAGGGCTACCTGACGTACGTCGAGGTCAATGACCACCTGCCGAGCGAGATCGTCGATCCGGAACAGATCGAAGATATCGTCAACATGATTAACGACATGGGCATCCCGGTGTATGAGAAGGCACCGGAGAACGAAGCCCTGCCGTTGAACGAGCCCGTGGTCGTCGACGAAGAGGCTGCGGAAGAAGCCGCCGCCGCGCTCGCCACCGTGGACGCCGAATTCGGCCGCACCACCGACCCGGTCCGCATGTACATGCGCGAGATGGGTACGGTCGAGCTGCTGACGCGCGAAGGCGAAATCCGCATCGCCAAGCGCATCGAGGAAGGTCTGGACGCCGTGCGTACCGCACTGTCCAACTATCCGCTCACCTATAACTTCATGTTGAATCAGTACGAGCAGGTGAAGGCCGGCCAGGGCCGCCTGGTCGACATCATCACCGGCTTCATCGATCCCAACGCGCCCGACGAAATCGCCGCTCCGGTCAATCCGAAGCTGGCCGCCGCGGCCGCGCCTGCCGAGGAAGAGAGCGAAGACGAGGAAGGCGACGGCAACAGCGACGAAGAAGAAACGCTGGAAACCGGCCCGGATCCGGAAGAGGCGGCGCGCCGCTTCCTGTCCATCGCCAAGCTGCACCAGCAGGTCGTCAAGGCCATGTCGGAAGACAAGACCGGCAAGGACCCGAAGGCGCTCAAGCTGCGCAAGAAACTGGCCGGCGAGTTCATGGAGCTCAAGCTCGCGCCCAAGATGTTCGATGCGTTGATCGTGCAACTGCGCGACAACGTGGCCGACATCCGCAACCTCGAGAAGCAGATCATGATCCTGTGCGTGCGCGACGCCGGCATGCCGCGCAAGGATTTCATCTCGACATTCCCGAAGAACGAGACCAACACCAAGTGGCTCGACAAGCACATTCGCGCCAAGCGCAAGCATTCCGCCGCGCTGGCGCGCCTGCGTGAGGACATCGAGAAGCAGCAGAAGAAACTGTCTTCGCTCGAAGAGCGCGTGCACCTGTCCATCGCGGAGATCAAAGAGATCAACCGCGAAGTAGCCGTCGGCGAAGCCAAGGCTCGCCGCGCCAAGAAGGAAATGGTCGAAGCCAACCTGCGTCTGGTGATCTCGATCGCGAAGAAGTACACCAACCGTGGTCTGCAGTTCCTGGACCTGATTCAGGAAGGCAACATCGGCTTGATGAAAGCGGTCGACAAGTTCGAATACCGCCGCGGTTACAAGTTCTCGACCTATGCGACCTGGTGGATTCGCCAGGCCATCACGCGCTCGATCGCCGACCAGGCACGCACCATCCGTATTCCGGTGCACATGATCGAGACCATCAACAAGCTCAACCGCATTTCGCGGCAGATGCTGCAGGAGATGGGCCGCGAGCCGACGCCGGAAGAGCTGGCGGTGCGCATGGAAATGCCGGAGGACAAGGTCCGCCGCGTGCTCAAGATCGCCAAGGAACCCATCTCGATGGAAACCCCCATCGGCGATGACGAGGATTCGCACCGGGGCGATTTCATCGAGGATACGTCGGTGGACTCACCGATCGACTCCGCGACCATGGAATCGCTGCGCGAGACCACGCACTCCGTGCTCGCCGGCCTCACGCCGCGCGAAGCGAAGGTCCTGCGTATGCGTTTCGGCATCGACATGAACACCGACCACACGCTCGAAGAGGTCGGCAAGCAGTTCGACGTGACGCGCGAGCGCATCCGTCAGATCGAAGCCAAGGCGTTGCGCAAGCTGCGTCATCCGAGCCGCAGCGAACAGCTGCGCAGCTTCCTGATGGACGATTGAAACAGGCGCTTCCAAGCCGCTCTAAATAGCCCCCGCAAGGGGGCTATTTTTTTCCCAACCTGATCGCGCGCTGAACAGTTTGCCGGCAATTTCGCCGCGGCGGGCGGGAACAATTCCACGCGGGAACCGACCACCCTTCCCTCGCGTTTTTACGACAGGAGATTGGGATCGGAGGCTACAAAATGGGCCTGTTTTACCTGACGTTGTTCATCGTGATGTGCGTGTTCGGCTGGTCTGTGAAAGGCGCGAGCTGAGCGCTTTCATCAATTCGCCGCGACGACTGGTCACGACGAACTTCTCCAATCCCAACCATTGAGCAAGCTGCGTCAGCTGCTCCTGCAACGGCGCCACCACGCTGTTGAGTTTGACGCCCGCTTCGATGCTCCCGCCCTTGACCTGCAGGCATCCGGCCTGCCGATCGGATTTCAAATCCACGCGTCCGACGATACGTTCGCCCAGCAATAGCGGCAGCACGTAGTAACCATGCAATCGCTTGTGCATGGGTGTGTAGATTTCCAAACGAAAGTGAAAGTCGAACAAGCGCTCGGTGCGCTGGCGCTCCCAGATGAGCGAATCGAACGGCGACAGCAAGGCGGCGACGTCGGCAACTTGCGCCTGCCGTGGGACTTTCGCCTCGTGATGCAAATAGCCCTGCTGTTTCCAGCCCTCAACCGCGACCGGCAATAACTTGCCCTCTTCCAGTAATTCCGCGAGCCGCGAAACCGCATCCTTCGCCGGTAACCGATAGTAGTCGCGCAGGTCACGCGCAGTGGCCACACCCATCGCTCTCGCGCCCCTCAACATCAGCTCGCGCTGTGCCTGCTCTCGCGAAGGCACAGCTGAGGTTCGAATGGCGTCGGGTATCACTCGCTCGGTGAGGTCGTAGAGGCGCTCGAAATTGCGACGACGTGCGGTGGTGACGTCGCCGATCCAGAACAGCCATTCCAGGATTTCTTTGCCCTGACTCCAGCCCCACCAGCTGCCCTTGGACTTGCCCGCATCCGCCAGCTCACTCGCACCCAATGGCCCGCGCTCGCGAATCTGATCGACAGCCGCTTGCACCAGATCCTGATGACTGGTGGCGTAGCGCTTGAGCCGGCCCCAGGTGCCGACACCGCCGCGTGCGTCGTCCATGCGCCAGCGAAACAACGGATAGAGCTCGATGGGAAGAAACGAGGCTTCGTGACCCCAGTATTCGAACAGCAGCCGCTGGTCGTAGGCCGCTCGCTCCAACAAACCGGATTGATAGGCGCCGCGGCGGGAAAAGACGGGCAGGTAGTGCGAGCGAACCAGCACGTTCACCGAATCGATCTGCACGACGCCGAGCCGCCGCACGACATCCGCAAGCGCTCGCGCGTTCCGCGGCGTACCACCGCTCGCCACGAACTGCTGAGCCGCTATCGCCGCCCGCCGCGCTTCACCGATCGAGAGTGAATCCTTCGCCGCGCCCATCGAGACAAACATCCCCGGTAGTCAGGAAGCGGGCAGTGTAGCCGCAAACCCTGACTACGCCCGCCGCCTTTGGGCGCGCTGAGTCTTAAGTGCCGTGCGACGAAACGGGCGTGGCGGTGTTGGCCAGCCGAGGTTGTTTGATACGCCACCACGGCTGAGCAGCCTGGTATCGATCCAATCGCACCGCTTCACCGATGCGCGGCATGGTGAGCCGAACGCCCTGCTGCGTCGACAGCGACAGCATTCTTTCCATGGGCTCGTCCCAGGAATGGAAACCCAGATCGAAAGTGGCGTTGTGAATCGGCAGCAACCAGTCGCCGCGCAAGTCTCGGTGAGCCTGCATGACCTGTTCGGGAAGCATGTGCACGCCTTCCCATTGCTTGTCGTACGCGCCAGCCTCCAGCAAGGTGAGATCGAACGGGCCATGGCGGCGGCCGATCTCGGCGAAGCCGTCGAAATAGCCGGTATCGCCACTGAAGAAAATGCGATGCGTGCCGGTGTAGATCACCCACGACGCCCACAAGGTCGGATTGTCGGCGAACAAACTCCGCCCGGAGAAATGCTGCGCCGGTGTGGCCGTGAACTGAATACCTTCCACCTCGACGGTCTGCCACCAGTCGAGCTGACGCGTCTTATCGGCAGGAATGCCCCAGCGAACCAGATGATCGCCCACGCCCAGCGGCGCAAGAAACATATTGGTCTTGGCGGCGAGCGCGACCACCGTGTCGCGATCGAGATGATCGAAGTGATCGTGCGACAGGATCACCGCGGCCAGCGGCGGCACATCATCGAGCGAAATCGGCGTGGGCGTGAAGCGCTTCGGCCCGGCCCATTGCACCGGCGAGGCACGTTCGGCGAACACCGGATCGGTCATCCAGAATTTGCCGTTCAACTTCATCAGCACCGTCGAGTGGCCGAGCCGATACAGCGAGCCGTCCGGCGCCTGCTGCAACTGAGCTCGTGTCAGCGCTGTCACCGACAACGGCTCCGGCGGCACCGTGATGCTGGAATCCTTGAACATGAACCGCCACCACAACTTCAGCGACTGCCAGCCGCTCGGCCGCTTCGGTGGCGCGGCATTGTGGAACTGACCGTCGCGAAACTGATCTGATCGATACGTGGGACGATGGCCGCAGGCCGCGCTCATGGCGACAACTCCTAGTAGCAACACCCAGCGGATGAGACGCATGAGTCGCATCTTGCCCTGGGAGACTTAGCCGGGAGTTAGGCAAAGCTGGCGGATGCTTGCCCATTCGCGCGAATGTTCCGTAGCGGCGACAGGTTCGGCCCTGGAACTTTATGCCCGGAAACATTACGGTAACTCCGCTAAACTTTCTGACGAATTGCGACTCCCGTGTGTGAACTACTTTGCATTTCTGGGTGGGCTGCCTCTGGCAGCATCCACCTTGTCGAACGGTTGGTTGAAGATGAGCGAGAGGGCCGAGTGCTATGAACATCAATCCAGAGATCTCGATCGATCTCACGGCCCAGGAATTGATGGACCCGGAAACCCCCGTCGCCCCGATCGAGGTCGACGACATCTGTGAATTCGAACCGCTGATCGATCCCCACAAGGTGGCCAACGTCGATAGCGCCCCGGCCGAGCCCTATGACCCGTTCAAGGACGACGATACCGTCGAGATCGAGCTGTCGATGGAGCAGATCGACACGTTCCTGAGCGGCCAGCCGCTGGGCTGACCGCTCGCCGGAATCGCGCGTTACATGTTCGGTCGGCCGGGATACTGACGCATCAGCTCGGTGACCACGCCGTTGATGGTCGCCTTGGGATTCTCCATCGATTCATCGCTCACGCGACCTTCGGCCACGCCTTCCCACACCAGCTGCTTCTTTTCGGCATCCACGATGTCGATGTTGAGCGTGCCGATCTTGTACGTGACGGTGCGGTCGTCGTCATAGAGCGGCCAGGCGTTGTACAGGCCGTACCGATAACCGTAGTAGCCATAGCCGAGCGAGGCGCCCGCTCGCGGCCGAGTCTCGGTGCGCTCGCGAGTGTTGGTGAAGAAGTTGACCAGCAGGTCCGGTCGCTCCTCGCTGTACTTGGAACCTCGCGCGTCCATCGCGGTGGACCCAGAGCTT
>JBEVKA010000084.1:0-5104 GCA_040509855.1 Steroidobacter sp. | reverse complement strand
GGACGAATCGACGAACGTATCCATCGTGTCCGTCTCGCGGCGCGCCTCGCCACCGCAGTTGGGACAGGAACAATTCAGGAACGACGGCGTCTTGTTGAGCGGATTGCCGCTGCCATCGGGCACCAGCCCTTCCGGCAACACCACCGGCAAATCCTTTTCCGGCACCGGCACGTCGCCACACTTCGGGCAGTGAATCAGCGGGATCGGGCAGCCCCAGTAGCGCTGACGCGAAATACCCCAATCGCGCAAACGCCACTGCACGTGTTTCTCACCGAGACCTTTGGCTTTCAAGTCAGCGGCGATGGCATCGATGGCGCGTTTGAAATCGAGGCCGTCGTACTTGCCCGAGTTGATGCATACACCGTGCTCGGCATAGTCGGCACGCCATTCCCTATCGGAATACGGCGGCACGTCGCCGGTCGACTGGATCACTTGTTTGATCGGCAGGTCGTACTTGAGTGCGAACTCGAAGTCACGTTCGTCGTGCGCGGGCACGCCCATGACGGCGCCTTCGCCGTACGTCATCAACACATAGTTACCGACCCACACCGGCACGCGCTCGCCGGACAGCGGATGCTCCACGAACAAACCCGTGGGCATGCCTTTCTTTTCCATCACCGCAAGCTCCGCTTCCTGCGCGGTGCCCTGTTTGCATTCTTCGACGAAGGCGGCCAGCTTGGGATTCGATTTCGCGGCGTAAGTCGCGAGCGGATGTTCAGCGGCGACGGCAGCGAAAGTCACACCCATGATGGTGTCGGCGCGGGTCGTGAACACGCTCAGCAAACGCTTTTCACCGTCGAGCTGGTACGGGAAACTCAGGCGCACGCCTTCGCTGCGGCCGATCCAGTTCGCCTGCATGGTGCGCACACGCTCGGGCCAGCCCGGCATATCGTCGAGCGCCGCGAGCAGATCCTGCGCGTAGTCGGTGATGCGCAGGTAATACATCGGGATCTCGCGCTTCTCGACCAGCGCGCCCGTGCGCCAGCCGCGGCCGTCGATGACCTGCTCATTGGCGAGCACGGTCTGATCCTCCGGGTCCCAATTCACCACGCCGGTTTTCTTATAAGCGATGCCCTTTTCCAGCATCTTCAGGAACAGCCACTGATTCCAGCGGTAGTACTCGGGCTGGCAGGTGGCCAACTCGCGATCCCAGTCCAGCGCGAAACCCAGCGTCTGCAGCTGCCGCTTCATGTAAGCGATGTTTTCGTAAGTCCACTTGGCCGGCGGCACGCTGTTCTTCATGGCCGCGTTCTCGGCCGGCAGGCCGAATGCATCCCAGCCCATGGGCTGCAGCACGTTGTAACCCTGCATGCGCAGGAACCGGGTAATCACGTCGCCGATGGTGTAATTGCGCACGTGCCCCATGTGCAGCCGCCCGCTCGGGTACGGGAACATGCACAGGCAGTAGTAGCTGGGCCGGTTGGGATCTTCGGCGACCGCGAAAGCGCGGCGCTCGTTCCAAAAAGCCTGCGCCTCGGCCTCGACGGCCGCGGGTTCGTAAGTAGGAAGCATGCGGTTGGCGGTTAGCGGTTGGCAAGCCGCCTGGAAATTAGGGGCGGCAAGGATATCAGACGCTCGGGGCCAACCCAGAGCCCCGCCGCCAGCCGATTGGCCTCTGGACTAACCGGCAACCGCTAACCGCTTTCAGCTCATTCCCGCCAGGGTGAAGCGGAACTCCGCCCCTTTGCCCGGCGACGCTTCGGCCCAGATCGCGCCGCCATGGCGCTCCACGATGCGGCTGACGGTCGCCAGTCCGATGCCGGTGCCTTCGAATTCATCCTGCCGGTGCAGGCGCTGGAATACGCCGAACAGCTTGCGGGCATAGCGCATGTCGAAGCCGACGCCATTGTCACGCACGAAAATGTATCGGGCGCCGGAGCGCACCCCCGAGCCGCCCTCGTTCGCCGATTTGGTGACGCCGGTGCCGACCTCGATGATGGGCCGTGGCCGGGGCCGTGAATATTTCACCGAGTTGCCGACCAGATTGGCGAACACCTGTTGCATCAGTTCGGGATCGCAGCTGATCGCGGGCAGCGATCCCAGCCGCCATTCGATCTCACGACCCGGCGTTTCCGGATGCAGGCGATCGATGGCACGGCGGACTAGGTCGTCCAACGCCACCGGCTCGCGACGCATTTCGACGTGACTGACGCGCGATAGCGCCAGCAAGCCGTCGATGAGCGCGCTCATATCCCGGGCGCCGCGCTGAATTTGTTCCATATGAATCACAGGCTCGCGCGCATTGGGCGGGCCGCGATGTTCGCGCAGCATCTGTACGTGCGCATGAATCAATCGCAATGGCGCACGCAGATCGTGCGCGACCGAATAAGAAAACGCCTCCAGCTCGCGATTGGCGATTTCCAGCTCGGCGGTGCGCTCGGCGACGCGACGCTCCAGATCCAGGTTCAAACGCCGGATCTCACTTTCCATTTCGGCGCGACGCGCGATCTCTCCCTGCAGCGCCTGATGTTGCCGGGCATTTTCATAAGCAACGGCCACCTGGGCCGCGATGGCCCGCGCCACGGCCAGATCCTCTTCCGTGAACCCGGGCAGGCCGATGCGGTTCAGCACGCACAAATAACCATAGGTATTGGCGACCGAAGCGATCGGCACGCCCAGCATGGAAATGAAATCGCCGCGCTGGCTGTCGCTCAGCACGAGCGTCGCTTCATCTGGCGACATCGGATACAGCGCCGAGCCGCCGGCTTCGAGCGAATTGAGCAGATCGCGATACATGCGCGAGGCCAGCAAACGATCCAGCTCTTCCGCCGCCAGGCCGCTCGACGTCGTGCCTTCGTGCTCGCCGTCATCGGCAAAAATGGCGAGGTGGGCCACCTGCGCGAGCAGGATGTCGCGGGCAGCATCGCTGGTTGTTTCCAGAATCGCGGCGGGATCGGTCTGTCCGAACAAACGTCGGCTGAAAGTGACCAGCGCGCTCAGCCGCTCCTGCGCACCACCGATGACGGTCGCAGCCGGTGGTGTCGGTGTCGGCACGGCAGGCTTGCTCGCCAACGCCGCGTTCACCGTGGCACGCACAGTATTGAGATCGAATGGCTTGGACAACGTGCTGCGCACACCGAGCGAGCGCGCCATCTCGCGCACTTCACGCTCGTGATATGAAGCGGAACAAAATATGACGGGGGTCGCCGACATGGTTTCGTCCTGGCGCAGCTTGCGCACCAGTTCGTAGCCGTCCATGCGCGGCATGACGATATCGGTAATCAGCAGGTCCGGATGCTCGGTGCGCAACAAGTGCAGCGCCTCGATGCCGTCCGATGCTTCCAGCAAGTCATAGTCGCCATCCGCCAACGACAGCAGCAGCAGCTCGCGTGCTTCTGCATCGTCTTCCGCGACTAAAATTTTTCCGTTCTTGGCCACTGCGGCACCCTGCCGGGAATTCGTTACACGCTCGCCGCATGCACGGCTCAACGCAATCAGTACGTTTCACTGCACGGCAGCGTTCCTAAGTAATCCTCTTTTGCCGCTATAAGGCAATCCCTCAACACCCACACAATGTAAAAGGGCAGCGCGTCGGAGACACGCCGCCCTCGCTGAACGAGCGTTTTCGATCAGAACTCTTGCCAGGCGCTGTCGTCGCCGCTGGCCTTGCGTACTGGGGCGGAATGCGCCACCGGTGCGGCTACTGGACGACTCGCGGGACGACCGACCGGGCGCCGGGCGGCCGGCCGCAATGTCTTCACCGTCGCCGCCGGCTTGGTCGAGACCACATGACTGATCGGCATTGTCGCCGCTCTGCTGCTGCGGAAGAAGGAGATCTGGGTCACCAGCTGCTGAGCTTGTTGCTCCATTGACTTGGCCGCCGAAGCCGCCTCTTCCACCAGCGCCGCGTTCTGTTGAGTGGTGTCGTCCATCTGCGTCACGGCGTTGTTCACCTGGTCGATGCCCTGCGCCTGCTCCTCGGAAGCGGCAGCGATCTCGGCCACGATGTCGCTGACCTTCTTGACGCTGTCCATGATTTCGCCGAGCACCTTGCCCGACTCGTCGACCAATTGGCTGCCGCTGCGGACCTTCTCCACCGAGTCGCCGATCAGCTCCTTGATCTCCTTGGCGGCAGTGGCGCTGCGCTGAGCGAGGCTGCGCACTTCGCTGGCGACGACCGCGAAACCGCGGCCCTGTTCGCCGGCGCGCGCCGCTTCAACCGCTGCGTTCAACGCCAGCAGGTTGGTCTGGAACGCGATCTCGTCGATGACGCCGATGATGTCCGCGATCTTGCGGCTGGAGTCGTTGATCTCGGTCATCGCCGTCACGGCGCGCGACACCACTTCGCCACCGCGCTCGGCCTGGCCGCGAGCGCCGGTCGCCAACTGATTCGCCTGGCGCGCGTTGTCGGCGTTCTGTTTCACCGTCGCGGTCATTTCTTCCATGCTCGACGCTGTTTCTTCCAGCGCCGACGCCTGTTCCTGAGTCCGCTGCGACAGATCGTCGTTACCGCGTGACAACTGAGAAGCAGCGCCGCCGACCTCGTCGGACGCGCCACGCACGCTGCTCACGATCTCGTGCAACTTCTCGTCCATGCGCTTGAGCGCGCCCAACAGCGCGCCAAATTCATCGCCGCGATTCCCGTCGATCTCATGACCGAGCTGACCGCTGGCGATTTTCTCCGCGACGTTCAACGCCGTGCCGAGGCCCGACATGATCGCGCGCATGAGGAACAGCGCGAACGCGCCAGCCAGGCCAAGCGCCACGACCATGGACGCGATAGCGACGGCGCGACTGGTGCTGAACTCGCTCCGACCGTTCTCGAGCGCTTCCTTGGCGCGCTCCGCCTGATGATTGGACGCCGACTTGAGCGCGTCGTTGAGAACATCGAATGCGATGTCGACTTTTTCGACCAGCAGCTTCGCCGCCAGGTCATCGTTATTCGCCACCAGCGCGGCGTCGACTTCATCGATGCTCGCCTGTAACCCGTCATGCGCGCGCTCGATCTTTTCGTACAGCTCTTTGCCTGCTTCGCTGTGCTGCTCTTCGCCATAGGCTTTCATCAAGCGTGCGGCCTCCGTGCGCGCCTCACGCCGAGCGGCTTGAAACTTCGCGATGGTTTCCGGCGCGTCGGCCAGCACCGTCATCGCCACCAGCGTCTGGC
>JBEVKA010000083.1:0-9196 GCA_040509855.1 Steroidobacter sp. | reverse complement strand
GCCGCCATCGGCGAGCAAGAGATCGCCGATCTCAGCGCCTATGACTGGGACGCCATCGGCCGGCGGACTTT
This sequence comes from Steroidobacter sp., assembly GCA_040509855.1. Taxonomy (GTDB): domain Bacteria; phylum Pseudomonadota; class Gammaproteobacteria; order Steroidobacterales; family Steroidobacteraceae; genus Steroidobacter. The sequence continues at coordinate 9,125 of JBEVKA010000083.1, read as the reverse complement.
GGAGTTCTATGTCGGCGGCTCGTAAGGACAGGAAGTGTCACTGCTGTCGATTCGAAGTTCTTAGAGCGTTGGCTCGCTCACAACGATCTCGCCGTTGTCCTCGCCGCTCCACCAGTGGATGCGTTGTGCGGCGACCTTGAGCATGACCAAACCCGCAGTGTCCGCGCCTTCGGGGAACCAGCGGTCGAGGTCGGATTGCCAATGCTCTTCGAACGCGATCTTGTCGCGAATGACCTGCGCCTCGGCCTCGATGGCGATGAATAGCGGCGGCTGTCCGAGCAGTCCTTTATTTCCCTGCAACGACATGCTCACGTGGGAGTCGCGCTCGATGTCGCTGACCATGCTCGACTGCTCGTAGGCGAAAAAGAAAGAGTCGCCTTGATAGTCCACGTCGCCATTGTTGCTCATCGGGCGGCCGGCGGCGGCGCCGTTCTCCGCTCGCGTGAACAACATGGTGAAGTCGATGTGACGCATTTTCTCGGAGAGATCCTGCAGGGACAGGTCAGCCATGGCGAGCTCGCGGGCAAGAGTGATGTTGCTAACAGAATGCCGCGATTGGCCGAAGGTTCCGACAGGAGGCGGCGGGATCACCGCCTCCTGTTCGCATCGCGTTACTTGGGTCGGTGGTACTTGTAGGGATCCTTGGTGCCGTTCTTGCCGGTGTGAGGATTCACGTTGCCACGGGTCGACCAGTTGTCCAGCTTCGAGTCATTGGGAGTCGTCCGGACATGCGGCGGAACGTATGTTCCGTCTTTCTTGAAATAGCCATTGACGTTGGTCGAGTCACCCCAGCTGCAAAATGCCAGAGCGCAGCCCATGGTGACCAGCATCCCGCGAATGATTTGTTTCATCGTCTTCTCCTTGTTGTATTCCAGGCCCGGCGGAATCTAGGGAGAAGGGCGGCGCAACATGTTGGTGAATAAACATAACAAGAATAAATTTCCTGGGGCGGGATCAGGTGGAAACTTCCGCCCGTCGGGCGAGCTACGCCCTAACGATCGTCAGCCCCGCGCGTTTGTAAGCCGAGACATCATTCTGCGAAAGCTGCTTTTCAACGACCACGCCATCGATGTCCGAAAGCGAGGCGATGATGTATGGGGAGGCGGCGTTGACCTTTTCGGCGGTTACCAGCACGTAGGTCTCGGCTGCGCTCGCCATCAACGCACGCTTGATGTGAGATTCTTCGAGGTCGCCGGTGCTGAGGCCTGCTTTGGGATGGATGCCAGTGACGCCCATGAAATAAATATCGGCGCGGATGCGGCTGATGGCTTCGACCGCCACGGCGCCCACGGTGACGACCGAATGTTTGAACAGGCGACCGCCGATCAGGATGACTTCGATGGTCGGATGTTCTTGCAGGGCGACGGCGATGGTGGGGCTGTGAGTGACCACGGTCGCGGTGAGGTCGAGCGGCAGGTGCTTCGCGAGCTGCAGCGTCGTCGTTCCACCATCGAGAATCACAACTTGCCCGGCGCGGACCAGGTTCGCCGCCGCTCGACCCACGGCGATCTTGCCATTGGGTGCGATTTGCTGACGAGCCGCGAAATCGGCCATGGCCGCGGACGAGGGCAGGGCGCCGCCATGGACGCGTTGTAACTTTCCCTCCGCGGCCAGTTCGCGAAGGTCGCGACGAATCGTGTCCTCGGACAGTTCCAGCTCTTCGCTGATCTGCTTGGCCACGATCTCGCCGCGCTCCTTGAGTACCTTGAGCAGATAGGCTTTGCGTTGCGTGGTGAGCATGCTTGGCAGTATGCACGAATTTTCTTGACCTTGCACGTTTTTGCACGCTACCTTGGAGCCTGGTCCAACTCACCTGCCGGGCAATCGTCATGAGTCCAGCCGTCGAAATCCTCAACACCGAAGTGCTCTCCGATAACTGGTATGTGTTGCGCAAGGTGACGTACCGGATCCAGAAAGCCGATGGATCCTGGCAAGTGCAGAGCCGGGAGGCCTATGACCGCGGCAATGGGGCCACGGTGCTGCTCTATGATCTGGAGCGTCGCACTGTGCTGCTGACTCGGCAGTTTCGTTTGCCGACGTTCGTGAATGGCAACGCGTCTGGAATGCTCATCGAGGCCTGCGCCGGACTATTGGACAACGACGATCCCGAAGCGGCCATCCGTCGCGAGTTGCGTGAGGAAACAGGCTATGAGGTGCACGAAGTGCGCAAGGTGTTCGAGGCTTACATGTCACCGGGTTCGGTGACGGAGATCCTGCATTTCTTCGTGGCGCCGTACTCACGCTCGCAACAGCGCAGTGACGGCGGCGGCGTGGATGAAGAAGATATCGAAGTGCTGGAGCTATCGTTCGATGAGGCTTGGAATCGCGTGTCGCGTGGCGAGATCAAGGATGCGAAGACCATCATGCTGTTGCAGTTTGCTTTCCTGACGATGTTTCCTATCAGGTCGGAAGCTGCTTAGTCCGCGCTGAGAATCGTCGCGAGCACCTGCGAACTGAACGGCTTGCGGATGCGCGGCACGTTGGCGAATTCGCCTGGAAACAGCGAGTTCTCGCCGTAGCCGGTCATGAAAGCGAACGGCACACCGAGCTCCAGCAGTTTGGACGCCACTTCGAAACTGGTTTCGGAGCCGAGATTCACGTCGAGCAGTGCGAACTTGGGCACGCGTTCTTCCAGCAAGGCCAGCGCCGACGTCACGCTGTTCGCGGTGCGAACCTGGGTAACGCCGAGCTTGCGCAAAGCCTCTTCCGCGTCCAGCGCGATTATCAGGCTGTCCTCGACCAGCAGGATGTCCGTTACGAGATGCGCTGGCGCAACTTCGAGCTTCACTGTTTCGGGCGCGGCAGCGACGCGCTGGTCGACACGGGTGACGAACTGAGCTGGGATCAGGAAACAAGCACGCACACCACTGAGTTCGTAGTCGATGCGCGCTTCGCCCTTGAGGTCGTAAGGAATGGTTCGTTCGATCACTGTGCTGCCGAAGCCGCGCCGCTTGGGAGCTTGCACGGGCGGACCACCGCGCTCGCGCCACTCGATGATGAAGTTGTCATCGGCGTCGAGCTTGGTCTCGATGGTTACATTGCCGCGGCGGTCGCTGAGCGCACCATACTTGGCGGAGTTGGTGAGCATCTCGTGAATCACCAGCGCCACCACCGTAAACGCGTTCGGATGCAGGCGCGCGTCGGGGCCGGACAGTTGCAGTCGATTCGCGCCACCGTTCAAATAGGCGCCGCCTTCGGATTCCAGCAGTCCACTGAACAGTGCCGGGCCCCAATGATCGGCGGTGATGAGATCGTGAGCGCGCGCCATCGCTTGAATGCGCGCGTTGACGAGATCGGTGAATTGAGCGGCCGTGAGCGTGGGATCGCGGCTCTGATTTATCAATCCCCGGATCAAGCCGAGGATGTTGCGCACTCGATGGTTGAGCTCGGCGATGAGCAGGTCCTGTCGCTGGATCGCGCGGCGTCGCTCTTCTTCTGTTTGATCCGACAGATGCAGGATCACTTCCAGCAGGCTGACTCGCAGGCCATCCGCGATCCGGCAATCCACCGTCGTCCACGGCAGCGCCTGGCCGGTGACTGTCTCGCGCCACAGCTCGAAGCTCTTGCGCGGCGTGAGGCGGGATCCCAACGGTCCCACGCTCATGGGCTTGGTCGGATCGCCGGCCCAATTCACCGTGCGCGCCACTTCGCGGCGGAAGAACACCAGATAATCGCGAGGCATCCGCGACAGCGGCATCACCAGCATGCCGGCAGCCCGCTCCTGAAACTCGGCCGCCGCCGGATACATGGCGCGAATCTCATTCGTCGAGTAATTCTCGGACGCCACCGACTCGCGAATGTGTTCGATGAGCGAGGCGAACTGCCGTTGATCCGGCGTCATGCCGTGCAGAGTGATCTGACCGTTCAACGCCAGCCCGACGCCGTCGCAGGCGATCAAATCGGCGAGGTCTTCGAGATGCGCGGGGATGCTCTGCGTGCGGTTCTCTTCGCTCACCATGTTGCGCACCAGGCGATCGTGCAACTCGCGGGCGCGATTCTCGTAGCTGGATTCGACCTCGAGCTCGCGGTTCTCTATCAGCAGCGAGAACATCTGCCCGAACAGCTCGGCGGCGGTACGCCGCTCGAAGGTCACGTGGAGCGGCGAATAGTGATGACAGGCAAACAGCCCCCACAGTCGGCCCTCGCGCAGAATCGACACCGACATCGACGCTCGCACGCCCATGTTGTGCAGATATTCGATGTGAATGGGCGACACACTGCGCAGGATGCTTTGTGACAGGTCCAGCGGCTTGTCTCGCGATTCCGCGGCTGACTCGATCGGGACCGGCTTGGTTTCGATATCCGGGATGATTCGCAGCCAGTTGCGTTCGTAGAGGATGCGCGCCTGGCGCGGAATGTCGCTGGCCGGATAGTGCAAGCCGAGGAACGATTCGAGGCCGGAGGTCGCGGACTCGGCGATGACTTCGCCCGAGCCATCGTGCGCGAAGCGATACACCATCACGCGATCGAAACCGGTGAGAGCGCGCATCTCGCGAGCGGCAATGCGGCTCAGAGTTCGCGGTTCACGCATCATCTGCACGCGACTCATCATGGCTCGCACCAGCGCGCTGGCGTTGACCGCCGCATCGGTAACGCTCGGTTCGCACTCGATGATGACTTGCGACTCGACGGTGTGGATGGCGATGTCGAAACGACGCGAGGTGTCGTCGATCACGATGCCGAAGATGCGCGCCGTGGTCGCCGTCATATTTACAATGTGCAGCTGGTTGCGCAGCGTGTGTACGGCGTCGGCATTGAAAAAATTAACCAGCGATCTGCCGAGCAGGTGCTCGACGGGCACGCCGAGCCATTCACCGACGTTGCCCGACACGCGTTGTACGAACCATTCCGACGCGGACACGGCGATCAGGAACCCGAACGGTTGGATGGCGCCCAGCAGGTGGATGGGTTCGCGATCGCAATTGGTCAGGTCGACCGGCGGGCCAGGGCTGCTCATCGTTGGATTCTAAGATCTCGGGCAGCAAAGGTCACGGCAACTGCTTAAGTAGCAGTCCGCATGAACACCTCCAGGGCGTATCGCATCATCGCCCGACTTCGCGACGTGCCTAAATATCTCATCGCGTTGCGGTTCCCAGAATGCGAAGCGGCGCGACGCCGATCACCTTTGGAGTGCGACTGTCATGGACTCTGCATGCTCTCGCCTGTTGCTATCGCTCACGCTTGCGATGCCGCTCGCGGTAGTGGCGCAGGATCCCGGTCGTGCGCTCAGAGATGCGCAGAGCACGCAGCCGTTTCCGGAGACCAAGCGCGCTCCGTCGCTGACGCTCGAGGAAATGTCGCGGCCGCCGCTGGAGGACAGCACCGGCGCCAAGTTCGCACTAAAGCAGCTGCGCGTCACCGGTGCGACGGTCTTTCCCGAGGCGGAGCTCACCCATGTGGTCCATCAGTTCATCGGGAGCGAGGTGGGTTTGCGCGAGCTGGAGCGAGCCGCGGCGGAAATCACCAACTTCTATCGTGAGCGCGGTTATCTCGTCGCGCGCGCTTACGTGCCGGCGCAGGAGATTCGCGATGGCTCGGTGGAAATATTGGTGCTCGAAGGGCGCATCGGCAACGTGGTCGTGAACGTCGATGGTCGCAGAACACGCATCGATCAGCGGCGCGCGCAACAATACGTCACACAGAGTGTCGCAGTCGGCGATGTGGTGCGAGATGAAGACGTCGAGCGTGGCCTGCTGTTGTTGAACGATCTGCCGGCGCTCGAAGTGCGCTCGACGCTGCAGCCAGGCGCGTCGGTCGGCACGTCCGACCTGATCGTGGAAGCCGAAGGTCGTTCGCTATTCGATGGCAGTGTGGATGCAGACTCTTATGGGAGTCGTTACACCGGCCAGTTCCGCATGGGCGGCACCGTCAATTTCAACAACCCATTGGGATGGGGCGATGTGCTGTCGTTGCGTGGCCTGACGACGGACACAGGTGACATGCGCTTCGGAAGGCTGGCGTACACAGCGCCTGTCAACACTCATGGCACACGCGTCGGCGTCGCCTACACCTACGTCGATTACGAGATCGGCAAGGACTTCAAATATCTCAATGCTCATGGCGATGCACGTGTCGCGAGCGCGTATGCGCTCCATCCATTTTTTCGTTCGCGCACGTTCAGTCTCTACGGCAGCATTGGCTACGATCGCAAGTGGTATCGCAGCGAGTTGAACAATGAAAGCGCCAGCGACAAGGGTGCGCGCGTCTGGTTGTTCGGTGTGTCCGGCGAAATGCGCGATGACTTTGGCGGCGCTGGTCTGAACGACTTCGGCATCAACGTGTTTCACGGTGCCGAAGAGCTCGATGATTCGCCGGATCTGTTCGTCGACTCGCTGACGGCGCGCACGCATGGCGATTTCACGCGGGTGAGCTTCAATGTCTCGCGCCTGCAAGACCTGACGGGACTGTTCTCGATGCGCGTCGCGTTGAGCGGCCAGCGTTCTTCGCGCAATCTCAATTCCAGCGAACAGTTCACGCTCGGCGGTCCGTTCGGCATTCGCGCCTGGCCGCAGGGCGAGGCTTCCGGCGATCAAGGGTTGCTCGGCAATGTCGAGTTGCACTGGGATCGCACGCTGCAATGGGGGCCGTCCAACTTGCAGCTGCTCGCGTTCTTCGACATCGGCCGCATCGAGCTGCACAAGGATACGTGGAACGGCTGGCAAGGAAACAACTCGCAGCTGCGCAATGAGTACACGCTCTATGGCGCCGGTCTCGGTGCGAATTACAGCTCGCTCGATGATTTCTCGGTCCGCATGAGCTACGGCTGGCAGCTCAGTAGCAACCCCGGGCGCGACATTCTCGGTCGCGACAGCGACAACACTTCGCGCGACGGACACTTCTGGCTCCAGGCCATGAAGTGGTTCCGCTGAGGCCGATTCGCGATACGACTCGCTCCTTCCTCTCTCGCACTCCAGGACTCATCCATGCGAGTACTAAGACACTTCCGCGCGTCGCGATTCGACGCACACGGCTACATCTATTTCGCGGGCTGTCTGTTTGCGCTGGGCGATCCGGTGCATGCGCAGACGATCGATGCCGGCGCGCTGCCCGAGAACGGCATCGTCGTCCAAGGCGCGGCGACGCTGACGACGCCTTCGAGCTCGGCTGTGCAGATCGATCAGGCGAGCGAGCGCGTCATCATTCAGTGGGAGCGCTTCGACATCGGCGAGAGCGCGAGCGTCAACTTCGCGCAGCCTTCGAGCAGCTCGGTCGCGCTCAATCGAGTGTTGGCGAGCGACGCCTCGCAGATCATGGGCACGCTGACCGCGAACGGCCAGGTGTTTCTCATCAATCCGAGCGGCGTGCTGTTTGGCCGTAACGCGCGCGTCGATGTCGGCGGCCTGATTGCCTCCACGCTCGACATCGACAACGGCGACTTTCTCGCAGGCCGCCACGTGTTCGAATCGAACGGAACACCCGGCGATGTTTCCAATCTCGGCGCATTGCATGCCGTAGACGGTGGATACATCGCGCTCTTGGGTCGGCAAGTCGCCAACGAAGGTATCGTGTCGGCGCGACTCGGCACAGTCGCCCTCGCTGCTGGCGAGCGAGTCACGTTGGATTTCAACGGCGATTCGCTGCTCAGTCTGTCCGTGGATCGCGGGGCGCTGGATGCCCAGGTGCTCAACCGACAGTTGATCCAGGTGTCCGGCGGCAGCATATATATGAGTGCGTCAGCCGCGAACGACCTGGCGGCAACCGTCGTCAACAACACCGGCATCATCGAGGCCACGTCGCTGACCGAGAGCAACGGTGTGATCCGGCTCGAAGGCGGCGAACACGGCACAGTCGCGGTGAGCGGCACTCTCGATGTGTCGGGCACAGAGGCCGGCGCCACTGGCGGTTCCATTGGCATCTTCGGCAATCGCATCGGCCTGTTCGATGACGCCGTGTTGAATGCGTCGGGTGACCAAGGCGGCGGCGTCATCAATGTCGGCGGCGACTTCCAGGGCAGCGGCCCCAATCCCAACGCCAGCCGTGTCTACGTCGGGCCGGACGCGCAATTGTATGCTGACGCGTTGAGTGCGGGGGACGGCGGCGATGTGATCGTCTGGGCCGACGATGCCACTCGCTTCGAAGGTTCGATCAGCGCACGCGGCGGCGTTGGTGGCGGCGACGGTGGCCTGGCGGAAGTCTCCGGCAAGGACAATCTGCTGTACACCGGATTGGCGGACCTGCGCGCCGCGAATGGTGTCGATGGCACGCTGTTGCTCGATCCGAAAAACATCACGATCGGCACGCTCACCATCGACGACCTGCTCGCCAACGACAGCTTCCTCGAGAACGTCACGGCCTCCGTGACCGTCGGCGTGGGCAACCTGCTGACGCAGCTCTCGCTCGGCCACGTCATGCTTCAGGCGAACAACGACATTACGCTCGGCACGGCGATCAACACACTCGCTTCGATCGCCAACAACGACCTGACGTTGCAAGCCGGGCGCAGCATCGCGATCAATGCCGACGTGTCGCTACGGGGCGCGTTCGATGCAACGATCAACAGCACCAGTGCGAGCAGCGCCAATCGCGACGCAGGCGCCGCCGCGTTTACGATGGCCGCGGGCACGACCATCAGCACCGCCACCAATAACAACAATATTTCCATCGCGGTCGGCACCGGCGTCGGCAGCGGCGCCTCCGGCAATATCACATTGGCGAACTTGAACGCCGGCACGGGCAATGTGCAGATCACGCATACCGGACCGACCGCCGGCAGCAGCATCGTGCGTGCGTCCGCGACCGATTTGGTAACAGCGAATTCCGCTGTATTCACCGTCAACGGCGCAGCGGGTGGTGGCGGCATCGGCACGTCCAGTGCACCGATACGCGTGGCGGCCACACATCTGGAGGCGAGCGCGCAGGCGGGTGGCGCGTTCTTCACCGCGCCGAGCGGAGCCGTCACGATCGGTGGCGCGACAGTCGGTGGCTTGACCGGAATCTCGACTACCGGTGGCGGCAGCATTGGCATTACCACGACCAGTGGATCGATCACCACCAACGAAGCAATCTCTGCTGCCACGGGTGGCAATGTTTCTTTGACTGCGGGTGGCGCTGCGAGCGCGGTGACGATTGGTGCGGGACTGACTTCCGGTAGCGGTGCCGTCAACGTGAGCGCCGCGAACGGCCTC
>JBEVKA010000082.1:0-4958 GCA_040509855.1 Steroidobacter sp. | reverse complement strand
CAGTTGCCTCATCCTTTGGAGGCGCGAACATAGCGGGCGCGCCGCCCGAGGGCAAGCATCGCCGTCGCACGCCGGAAAGGCCGGTCACGAGCCGTAAAGCTTCCTGAACACGGCGGCTGACCCGATTCGCGCTCCGCCTCGTTTGTAGCTGTCAGCCTTACCTCACGCGGAGCTCATATGCGCCCTGTTGTTTTCGCCGCCGTATTGCTGGCGGGCTGGCTGCCGGCCCTGGCCAATGCAGATCGGGAACGGTTGCCCGCCTACGCCAGCAAGTGGGCTGGCGTGGAAATCTACGACCGCACCGACCAGCGCACGCTCCCGATCTATGTTCACGAGGACGAGCTGTATGTCGCGGGCGAGCCCGGACACCAATATGAGATCCGCCTGCGCAATCGCTCGAACGAACGCCTGCTGGCGGTGACCAGCGTCGACGGCGTGAATGTCATCAGCGGCGAAACCGCCGCGACCGAACAGTCGGGCTATGTGCTGCCTGCCTGGGATAGCGTCGAGATCGATGGCTGGCGCAAGAGCATGGACGAAGTCGCGACGTTCTATTTCACGCGCCTGTCCAAATCCTATGCGGCGCGAACCGGCCGGCCGGAAAACGTCGGCGCTATTGGCGTGGCGGTGTTTCGCGAACGCCGACGCTGCTGTCGCCATTACCGCCTCGAACAAGATAACGCCGCTGCTGCCGAGGCTCCGCAGGCTCCCTCGGCTCCGCTCGCCGAGGCGGATGAAAGCGTGGCGTCGTCGTCAGCACGGCAATCGCGCGAAAAGCTCGGCACCGGTCATGGCCATCGCGAAGACTCGCCCATCGAATATGTGGACTTCCAGCGCGCGTCGAGCGCACCGGAGGACGTCATCATCATCTATTACGATTCGACTCGAAACCTGGTCGCACGCGGCGTGATTCGCGAGCCTGGCAAATACGCCGACCGTCGACCCGACCCGTTCCCGAATGGCTTCGTGCCCGATCCGTGATCGTTACTCAGCGCGATTATTCGCTATCGGGCGCGCCGCCGCTCTTGGCCAGGTCCTGCTGATTGACCTTGTCGACGTTGAACTTGGCGAGCCGCTCTTTCATGGTCTTGAACACTTCAGCCAGCGGCGGCGGCTCGTCCTTGATCCAGCGCAAGGGATTCACGCGCGCGACGACGAAGGCACGAAGGTACGGGGACATGAGCCCGCGCTCTTTCAACTTGTCGATGATCGCAATCACGCGCTCGTCCAGCTCGAACAGCTGCTCGGCATACTTCTCGTGCCGGCCGAGCGATTTTTGCAACGAGTCCTCCGAGAACTCCTCCAGCCGGCGCAGGATGGGGTGATACGCGCCGCCGGCGAAGTTGCCCTTACGCTCGTAACACAGGCCCAGCGTCACCAGCGACGCCTCTTCCAGATAGAACGAAAAGTCTTTCTCGGGACGGCGCGCGTCCTCCTCGATCAATCCCTTGTAGATGCGGATTACCTCGAGCGAGCGTTCCTTGAGGTTGTGCGCCTTCTCGGTGTTGAGCGCCAGGATCTGCCAGGCGATCTCACGTTTCGGCACCACCAGCGCAATGATGGACTTCGCCCCCAGGCGACGCATCGCCTCCAGCCGATGCCGGCCGTTGGGCGTCCAGAAGCCTTCCTCGGGCGCGGTAATGGCGATCACCGGATCCAGGAACAATCCGGTGCGATCGATCACGCCCGACAGCTTCTTGTGATGCGCATCGGACAGGTCGCGCTGAAATGGCGTCGGCTCGACTTTGTCGATGGGCAGCGCCGCGAGCAGCAACGGCTGCCGCCCGAGCGGCTCGCAGTAGCTGGCGATCAGCAACCCACCTTCATCCCGGACCCGCTCCGCGACTGCCGCCGCCTCGCCGGACAACTCGTCCAGTCGACACTCGGCGGGCAGTACGCCGCGTGTGCGCGGGGCTGCCTTCTTGGGAGTTTTGCGCCGTGCTGGCGCACGCTTACGCTTCGCAGTGCTCTTGCTTTTCGTGGCCATGCGCGAGCTTAGGAAAGACCGCGGGGAACATACAAGCGCTCCTGACGTTAATTTGAGACTGGCTGAGCTTCAGGAGGTCATCCCATGCGAAACGGCGCTTTGCACTCCCCTATTCGAAATCTACGCAAGGATCTACAAAACGTGGCGCGGGATGCCGAAGAGTTGCTGAAGGCGACTGCCGATGTCACCAACGACCGCGTGCAGGAAGCGCGGACGCGGGCCCAGAAAACGGTTGCGCAGGCACTCGACAATGCTTACGACCGCCGCATGAGACGTCGCGTTCGTCGCTATGCGCGCACCACGGATACGTATGTTCGCGACCATTCCTGGTCGGTGATCGGCGCCGTTGCCGGCGTTGCTCTCATCATTGGATTGCTGGTCCGCCGCGACTGAGGCGGGTTCAGTCCCGGCCAAAGTTGAGCAGATTCGCGGGCGAGTACTGATCGGTCAGGACTCGCGCGCCCTGCTCCCAATCCTGTTTGCGAGAGAACAGGGGCAGTAATTTCTGCGCGCTGAAGCCGAACGCATCGAAAGTCTTTTCGAACTTCACACTATTGGCGCGCAGCTGTGCGTCATCGGGCAGCGGACCATTGCTGGCGATGATGACTCGGTTCTCGCGCTTCAGATTGAAGAACTGCGGAAACACCGACGCATACGTGGTCGACTCGTGATCGTACAGCCGGCTGGATGAAAACGTGTTGGCGGCCAGCACGCCGCCCGGCGCGAGCAGCGACTTCACTTCCTTGAGGAATTCCTGGGTCAGCAGGTGCTCGGGAATGTATTCGTGATCGAAGGCGTCGAGCATGATGAGGTCGTAGCGCTCCTCGCTTCGCAAGGCGCGCTTCACGTGCACGCGACCATCGGCCTCGATCACGTTCAATCTATTATTCTCGCCCATATCGAAATAGCGGCGCGCCACTTTCACGACCGCAGGATCGATCTCGACCACATCGATGCGCGCGTTGGGAACCGCTTCCTGCAACGCTTTCGGAATAGTGCCGCCGCCCAGTCCAATGATGAGCACCGAGCGTGGCTCGGGTTTGACGAACAGCGAGCCGAGCATCATCTGCGGATAGTTCATCACGATGCGATCGGGATGCTTCACATCCTGGCAGGTCTGCCGGCCGATGCGGCAGTAACGTGTGAAGCAGATACAACGCACACTGCCCGTCTCATACACGAGCACTTCACGATACAAGGAGCGCTCGGAATGCAATAACTTCATGTTGTCCGCGCAGGCGACGCCGGCCACAAACAATAACAACACGCACCAACTACTGCGCATTCGCTTCTCCGCGTACCAGGCAAGCAGCGCCGCCGATCAGGCATGAAATCGCCATCAGCGCGATCAGGATGTGATTCACTTCCATGATGAGCACCAGATAGAACGACGTCAGCAGCGTGCCGGCGGCACTGCCGAAGGTCGAGACGAAATACAATTGACCCGCATGACGACCGGAGCTGGAGCGATCCGGCACGATCAGCCGCACGGCGTATGGAGAGATCATCCCCGAGAACAGCGTCGGGATGAAGAACAGCACGGTCGCCCCGACCAGCGAGCCAAAGCGCGGATCGGGAATCGCCGCGGCCACCGCGTCCAGCATTGGAATCGCGAATAGCAACAACGGCAATACGGTGAGCGCGGCAACGATCAGAATCAGCCCGAGCTTGCGCACGCTCGGCGCATTCATCGACATCCGCCCGCCCGCCAGGTAGCCGATCGACAGCGCCAGCATGAAGACAGTGATGATGGCGCCCCACACATAGATGCTGCTACCGAACGTGGGCGCGAGCAGCCGCCCGCCCAACAGCTCGACTGCCATCACAAAAAAACCTGACCAACCCGCGATCGCATAACTCAACAACAGTTGCATTACTCGCCTCGAGATCTCACATTGTCTTCGGTGCTAGTTCGCCGGCCGCGCCTACCACTTCAAACGAATCCTTCATCGTCCCGCGAGCACGCGGAGCCGCGCCGCGCATCCACACTGACGTGGAGAAGTCGCGTGTTTGCTGAGGCGGCACCGATAGCGATATCCAATGCTTGTCCTGCCACAAGATCAGGCACCCGGTGGGATCGAGCGCGCCTTCGAAGCAATCGCGACGTGTGACCAGCACGGTCACCGATTTCAACAGCGCTTCGGATTTGTTTTCGATGCGTCCGCTCAGCTCATACGGCGCGCCGCCGCCGGTTAATTTCAGACTATCGACCACGACCAGATCGGTGGAAATCGATTGCAGCACCGCTGCGGGCGATGTCGGCCGTCCACGCTGCTGGACTTGCGGTTCGTCTTCTTGATTGCCGCCGCGTAAGCGCTCCACCATGCCCCAGATCAGCATTCCTCCGAGCAGCACGCAGCCGATCACACCCACGGGCCGCAGCTTCGGCAACGCCAGTGCAATCAGTAGGAAAATTGTCGCGAGTATCCAGTACACACCTACAGCATACCCGATCGTCCCTACACCGCCGAATCGAGGCGGATCGGAATCGGAACCTCGCTTCCATGCCATGCGTTTTCACGCCAGCTTCAACATTCTTTTCATTTGGGCCTCTCGGGAGAAACACTATGGGCGCACCACGCAACGAGGGCGAAGGCAACAAGACTGCCGATCGCAATTATCGCAAGGCGACCACCGAGTTCGTGGAATCGGAGCGCGGCCAGCGCGAGATTCAGAACGCGGGCAACGTTTCACCCGAACAGGAAAAGGACATCCGACGCGCCGAAGAAGAGGCCAAGCAGCGCGCGAAGGATCACGATCCGGCTGAGCTCACCAAAGGTGAAGGCCAGGATCCTGCGGTTCGAGGTTCACGGTCGGGTCACTAGCCGGCGGATGGGTATGACACCGCCGCACTAGCGGCCGTGAACGTCGAGCGGTGCGACGACTCAAATCAAAGATGATTTGAGCCGTTCACCGCTCTCTTTTATTGGGCCTTCCTTTTGCGCGCTCCTTACGCCACCATCGTCGTCGG
>JBEVKA010000081.1:0-3375 GCA_040509855.1 Steroidobacter sp. | reverse complement strand
GCCGGCTGGAACGTCGTCAAGGTGATCTGGGGCTCACGCTGGGATCCGCTGCTCGCGCAGGACACCAAGGGCCTGCTGCGCCGGGTGATGGAAGAGTGTGTCGACGGCGAGTACCAGAACTTCAAGGCCAAGGGCGGCGCGTACACGCGCGAGAATTTCTTCGGCAAGTATCCCGAGCTGAAGGAGATGGTCGCCAACATGTCGGATGACGACATCTGGCGCCTGAATCGCGGCGGCCACGATTTCCAGAAGGTCTACAACGCCTATCACGCGGCCGTGAATCACAAGGGCGCGCCCACCGTGATCCTGTGCAAGACCGTCAAGGGCTTCCTGATGGGCAAGTGGGGCGAGAGCCAGAACATCACCCACCAGCAGAAGAAGCTCGACGACGAAGCGCTGAAGGAATTCCGCCGGCGCGTGTACATAGACATTCCGGACGAGGCGATCGCCAAGTCGCCGTTCCAGCGCCTGCCGGAAGACAGCCCGGAAATGAAATACCTGCACGAGCGCCGCAAGCGGCTCGGTGGTTATTTGCCGCAGCGTCAGGCGAATGCGCCGTCGCTGGCGATTCCGCCGTTGGAAACATTCGATTCGCTGCTGCAGGCGTCGGGCGATCGCGAGTTCTCCACGACGATGGCTTTCGTGCGCATCCTGCAGACGCTGGTGAAGGACAAGAACATCGGCAAGCACGTCGTGCCCATCGTCCCCGACGAGGCGCGCACGTTCGGCATGGAAGGCATGTTCCGCCAGGTCGGCATCTATTCCTCGATGGGCCAGCTGTACACGCCGCAGGACGCGGACCAGCTGATGTTCTACAAGGAAGACAGAAAGGGACAGATTCTCGAGGAAGGCATCAATGAAGGCGGCGCGCTCGCGTCGTTCATCGCTGCCGGCACCGCGTACGCCAATCACGGCGTGAACATGATCCCGTTCTACATCTATTACTCGATGTTCGGGTTCCAGCGCGTGGGCGACTTCATCTGGGCAGCGGGCGACAGCCAGGCGCGCGGCTTCCTGGTCGGCGGCACTTCGGGCCGTACCACGCTCGCGGGTGAAGGCCTGCAGCACCAGGACGGCCACAGCCATCTGGTCTCGACCACGATCCCGAACTGCATCGCCTACGATCCGACGTTCGCGTATGAGCTCGCCGTCATCATTCAGGACGGCATGCGTCGCATGTTCGCCGAGCAGGAAGATGTTTTCTATTACCTGTCGGTGATGAACGAAAACTACGATCACCCGGCGATGCCCAAGGGCGCCGAGCAGGGCATTCTCAAGGGAATGTATCTGCTGCGTTCCGGCAGCAAGGGCAAGGTGCGCGTGAACCTGTTCGGCTCCGGCACCATCCTGCGCGAAGTCATCAAGGCGGCCGACATCCTCGAGAAGGACTACGGCGTGCCTTCCGATATTTTCAGCGCGACCAGCTTCTCGGAGTTGCGCCGCGAAGCGTTGGACGTGGAGCGCAAGAACATGTTGCATCCCGACCAGACGGCGGTCGTGCCGTATGTGCGGCAGCTGCTGGGCGATCGCACCGGTCCGTTCATCGCGGCCACGGATAACATGCGCATCGTGCCCGATCAGATACGTCAGTGGGTCCCCGGTCGCTACGTCGTGCTCGGCACCGATGGTTACGGTCGCAGCGACTCGCGTGCCCAGCTTCGCAAACATTTCGAAGTGGACGCCGCAAACATCGTCGTGGCCTCGCTGCGTTCGCTGGCCGATGAAGGCAAGCTCGACCTGGCGACGGTGAAAGCCGCGATCAAGAAATTCAACATCGATCCGGACAAGCCGAATCCGGTGACTCAGTAGACAGAACAAGGTCTCATGCCCACCGATATTACCGTTCCCGACCTGGGCGACTTCAAGGACGTCGAAGTCATCGACGTCCTGGTGAAGCCCGGCGACAACATCGACGTCGATACGCCGCTGCTCACGCTCGAGACCGAGAAGGCGACCATAGATGTTCCGGCGACCGCGGCCGGCGTGCTCACTTCGCTCGCGTTGAAAAAAGGCGACCGTGTTTCCAAAGGCAGCCTGATCGGTCAGGTCGATGCGAAAGGCGGCGCGGCCGCCCCGTCGAAGCCGGAGAAGGCGGCGCCCAAGGGCGCGAAAGAAACAGGCACGGCGGAAGAGCCGGTGTCGTCGTCTTCGCTGAGTCTGGCCGAGTCGGAAAAGAATGCGGGTGCTGCTGCGAAAGGTGGCGGCGCGCCGAGCAATCTCACTGTTCCGGATATTGGCGACTTCAAAGATGTCGAAGTCATCGACGTGCTGGTGAAAGCCGGCGATCGCGTCGAAGTCGACACGCCGCTGCTGACGCTGGAAACCGAGAAGGCCACGATCGATGTTCCATCGACCGCCGCGGGCGTACTCAAATCGATCGCGTTGAAAAAGGGCGATCGCGTTTCCAAAGGTTCCTTGATCGCGCAGCTCGAAGGTGCGGGTGGCAAAGCTGCCGCTCCCGCGGCTCCGGCACCTGCGCCTGCCGCAAGCAAAGCGCAGCCCGCGCCTACTCGTGTCGAGACGGCTGCTCCAAAGCCGATTCCCGCGCCAACGCAATCTACCGCCGCTCCGGCCACCGCGCCGAAGTCGCCCAATGGTCTGACGCCGATCGACGAAGCTGGCTTCGCTCGCGCGTATGCCAGCCCGTCCGTGCGCAAGTTCGCTCGCGAACTTGGCGCTGACCTGGGCAAGGTCAAAGGCACGGGCGCGAAGGGTCGCATCACTCCCGACGACGTGAAGGCCTTCGTCAAGCAAGCACTCTCGTCGCCGGCATCCGCTGCTAGTGCGAGCGGCGGTGCGGGCCTGCCGAAGATTCCCGAGATCGATTTCTCCCTGTTCGGTGAGATCGAACTCAAACCGCTCAGCCGGATCCAGAAGATTTCCGGTCCGCGTTTGCGGGCGAGCTGGTTGAACGTTCCGCACGTCTGGCAAATGGACGAAGCGGATATCACCGAGCTGGAAGAAGCTCGCAAGAAGCTCAAGGGTGAGGCCGAGAAGGCGGGTGTGAAGCTCACGCCGCTCGCGTTCGTACTGCGTGCCTGTGTGCGAGCGCTGCGCGAATTCCCGAACGTCAACAGCTCGCTCGATCCCGGCGGACAGAACCTGATCCTGAAAAAGTACATTCATCTCGGCTTCGCGGCCGAAACGCCGAACGGTCTGGTCGTTCCGGTGATCCGCGATGCCGATAAGAAAGTTGTATATGAGATCGCGCGCGATCTCGCGACGCTGTCCGAGAAGGCTCGTGCTGGCAAATTGTCCGCTGCTGAGATGCAGGGCGCGACGTTTACTGTGTCCAGCCTCGGTGGCATCGGTGGCGTCGGCTTCACGCCGATCATCAACGCACCCGAAGTCGCGATCCTGGGCGTCGCGAAGTCG
>JBEVKA010000080.1:0-6666 GCA_040509855.1 Steroidobacter sp. | reverse complement strand
GACTGCTTTCCCGGCTTCTGCTCCGTCGAGAAATACGTAGAGTTGTCGATCCTCGAATCCGGCTATGAAGTCGACTCGATGGCCAAGACCTCGACCAAAGTGTTCATCATGGAAGTCATGGGCCGCCATGCAGGCTGGATCGCCGCCGCGGGCGGACTCGCCGCGGAAAAGGACGGCGACTCACCTCACATCATCCTGTTCCCCGAAATCACATTCGATGAAGAGAAGTTCTGCGCGCGCGTCAAGGAGAGCGTCGAGAAACACGGCTACTGCGCCATCGTCGTCTCCGAAGGCGTGAAGAACGCCGAGGGCAAGTTCCTCTCCGACGCGGGACTGCGCGATGCATTCGGTCATGCGCAGCTCGGCGGCGTCGCGCCGGTGCTCGCGCAGCTGGTGAAGTCCAAGCTGAATTACAAATATCACTGGGCAGTCGCCGATTATCTGCAGCGCGCCGCGCGTCACATCGCGTCAAAGGTCGACGTCGAACAGGCGTACGCGGTCGGCAAGGCCGCGGTGGAACTCGCGCTCAAGGGACACAACTCGGTGATGCCGACCATCGTGCGCGCCTCCAGCACTCCGTATCGCTGGAAGATCGGCATGGCGCCGCTGGAAAAGGTCGCGAACCAGGAAAAGATGCTGCCGCGGGACTACATCACCGAGGACGGTTTTCACATCACCAGCAAGGGGCGCCGTTATCTCAGTCCGCTGATCCGCGGCGAGGATTACCCGCCCTATCGCGATGGCCTGCCGCAGTACGTGACGCTCAAGAACGCGCCGGTGAAGAAGAAGCTGCCGGAGCCCTTTGTGCTATAGTCCGCCGCGTTTTTTGCCTCGACTTTTGTTTGTTCTCGTGTTTGTTTTGGCACGCTTCAGGACCCGCACGGAAGACGATCTGGCTGCTGTAAATCTGGCTCACAACGATTGCCCGCAAGGGGGAGGAATTGATGTCCACTGATGTCGCGCTCTGGCTCGCGATTGGCGCCGGCGTTCTCGCCGTGCTGTATGGCGTAATTTCGGTCGGTTGGATCAACAAGCAACCCGCGGGCAACGCGCGCATGCAGGAGATCGCCGCGGCGATCCAGGCAGGCGCCAAGGCATACCTCAATCGTCAATACACCACCATCGCCATCGTCGGTGCGGTGCTGCTCGTCGTCCTCGGGTTCGCGCTCGGCTGGGCCACCGCCGGTGGCTTCGCGGTCGGCGCGATCCTGTCGGGCCTGGCTGGATACATCGGCATGAACGTCTCGGTGCGCGCCAACGTGCGCACGGCGCAGGCCGCGAGCGTCGGGCTCAATCCCGCTCTGCAAGTCGCCTTCCGCGGCGGCGCCATCACCGGCATGCTGGTGGTCGGTCTCGGCATGATCGGCGTCGCCGGTTACTTCACGTTGATGCGCGGTTCGATCGGCGATGAAGCAGCGTTGCATTCGCTGGTCGGTCTCGCATTCGGCGGCTCGCTGATCTCGATCTTCGCGCGTCTCGGCGGCGGCATCTTCACCAAGGGCGCCGACGTCGGCGCGGACCTGGTAGGTAAAGTCGAAGCCGGCATTCCGGAAGACGATCCGCGCAACCCGGCCGTGATCGCCGACAACGTCGGTGACAACGTGGGCGACTGCGCCGGCATGGCCGCGGACCTGTTCGAAACCTACGCGGTGACCGTCGTCGCAACGATGGTGCTCGGCGGCTTGATGTTCACCGGGCCTGATGGTGGCCTGGACATGCGCTACATCATCTATCCATTGGTGCTCGGCGCGGTGTCCATCGTCGCCTCCATCATCGGCTCGTACTTCGTGAAGGCGCGCGAAGGCGGCAAGATCATGAACGCACTGTATCGTGGCACCGCCGTCTCCGGCGTGCTGGCGCTGATCGCGTTTTGGTTCGTGACCAAGCCGATCATGGGACCGGAAGTCGCGAACGATATGTTCGCGTGCGCGGTCATCGGTCTCGTGCTCACGGCGGCGTTGATCTGGATCACCGAGTTCTACACTGCGACCGAATTCGCTCCGGTGCGTTACGTTGCCGCGGCTTCGCAGACGGGTCACGGCACGAACGTGATCGCAGGCCTCGCGGTGTCGATGAAGTCGACGGCGCTGCCGGTGCTCGCGGTGTGCGCGGCCATCTGGGGCGCGTATGAAATCTATGGGCTGTATGGCATCGCCATCGCGGCCACCGCGATGTTGTCGATGACGGGCATGGTCGTGGCGCTCGACGCTTATGGCCCGATCACGGACAACGGCGGCGGCATCGCTGAAATGGCGGGCTTGCCGAAAGACGTTCGCAAGATCACTGACGCGCTCGACGCGGTCGGCAACACCACCAAGGCCGTGACCAAGGGTTATGCGATCGGCTCCGCGGGTCTCGCGGCGCTGGTGCTGTTCGCGGACTACACACACAACCTCGAAGCCGCGGGCAAACTGCAGGCGTTCTCGCTGTCCGATCCGGCGGTCATCATCGGCTTGTTCATCGGCGGCATGGTGCCGTACCTGTTCGGCGCGATGGCGATGGAAGCAGTCGGCCGCGCGGCGGGCTCGGTGGTGGTCGAAGTGCGCCGCCAGTTCCAGGAAATCAAAGGCATCATGGAAGGCACGGCGAAGCCGGACTATTCCAGAGCCGTGGACATGCTGACGCGCGCCGCGATCAAAGAAATGATCGTGCCCTCGCTGCTGCCCATCCTGGTGCCGGTGGTGATCGCGTTCGGCATGAACTTCCTGATGGGTCCGGGCGCGGGCATTCGCGCGCTGGGCGGCCTGCTGATCGGCACTATCGTCACCGGCCTGTTCGTGGCCATCTCGATGTGCACGGGCGGCGGCGCGTGGGACAACGCCAAGAAGTACATCGAGGAAGGCAACTACGGCGGCAAGGGTTCGGAGACGCACAAGGCCGCGGTCACGGGCGACACGCTTGCCGATCCGTACAAGGACACCGCCGGCCCGGCGATCAACCCGCTCATCAAGATCATCAACATCGTGGCGCTGCTGCTGGTGCCATTGCTTTAACGAGCACCGCTACGGCGGAATTACAAACGGCGCGACGGAAGTCGCGCCGTTTTTGTTTGCGGCCTTGATTACCGGCACACTCGACGTCATGGACGACACCCGCAAGCTCGAACGCCGCCCGCTGCCGGCCGCCGTGCGTTACATGCTGCTCGCGTTCGCCGCGCTGTGCGTGGCGCTCGGTGTAATCGGCATCTTCGTCCCTGGCCTGCCGACGACTGTGTTCATCTTGATCGCAGGCTGGGCCGCGGCGCGCAGCTCGCCACGCTTCTCAGCATGGTTGGAAAATCATCCCAGGTTCGGACCGATGATTAGGGATTGGCGCGAGCGCGGCGCCGTGAGCCGGCGCGCGAAAATCACCGCCACCGTGGTGATGGCGATCAGCTCCGTCATTTTGTTTCTAACGACTTCGCGCGTCCTGGTGGCGGAAGCCATCACGGCCGTGATGGCCGTGGTGCTGATGTGGCTGTGGCGCAGGCCGGAGCCAGAACGCAGCGGTTAGCGGTTGGTCAGAGCCGCGATGCCTTCTTCACCACCCGCCAACCACTAACCGCCAACCGCTTCTCTAGATCGTCCGAGCCGGCACCACGCGCGCCAACGGTTGTGGGCGACCGAGGTAGTAGCCCTGCAGGAAATCGACGCCCATTTTTTTCGCCGCGTCCAGCGCGCCGGCATCTTCCACCTGCTCGGCGATCACCTGGAAATTCAGCGTGCGCGCCAGCTTTATCATGGCGGCGACCATCGCCTGGTTCACCGAGTCGACCGCCAGGTTGCGAATGAACGTGCCGTCGATCTTCAGATAATCCAGCTGCAGGTTCTTCAGATTGCCGAACGACGACAAGCCGCGGCCGAAGTCGTCGAGCGCGAACTGGCAGCCCATGCCATGCAGGACGCCGATGAAACGTTGCGCATGCTCGATGTTGGTAATCACCGAATTCTCGGTGACTTCGAAGCACAGCTGATTCGGCGACACGCCGGTGCGATCGAGCACATCGACGACGAACTCCAGGAACTGCGGATCGCCCAGAGTCTGGCCCGACAGATTGATCGACAGGCTGCGGTTGGACGGCAGGCGAATCCCGCCACGCCCCAGCGCGGTGAGCGATGTCTGCACCACCCAGCGATCGACATCGGACATCAAACGATAACGTTCGGCGGCGCGCAGGAACTCCGCCGGCGAAATGCCGCCCGGCACGTTGTCGTCCTGCAGACGTAACAGCACTTCCAACGCCGGCCCGGAGGACAGCGACGAGGACGCGATGATGGGCTGAGCCATCAGTTCGAAACGATTGTCCTTGAGCGCCGACTGTAGACGCTGCAGCCACTGGATCTCGCCGCGATGCCGGGCCACCGCTTCGTCACGCGCCGAATAGACATGCACGTGATTGCCATGTTTCTTCGCGACGTAACAAGCGGAGTCCGCCGCGCTCATGACTTCATCCGGCGCGCCGCTCTCGCGTGAGATCTCGATCAGGCCCACGCTGATGCCGATGTTGAAGATCTTGTCCTTCCACACGAAGCGGTAGTCGCTGATCTTGCGCACCACGTCGTCGGCAATCTGCCTCGCCTTGTCGAGCGGGCAACCCACCAGCAGCAGGCCGAACTCGTCGCCGCCGAGGCGGCCGACGGTATCCGAATCACGCACCGTTTCTTTGATGAGCGCGGCAACCTCGCGCAGCATGCCGTCGCCGGCCATGTGCCCGCAGGTATCGTTCACCGCTTTGAAGCGATCGAGGTCGAGATAGCACAGCACGTGCCGCGCTTCGTTGGTGTGCGCCGTCGCGAGCGCTTCTTCCAGCCGCCGCTCGAACTCACGTCGATTGATGAGTCCCGTCAACGCGTCGTGGCTGGCTTGATACGACATCTGTTTGGTGATGCCGCGCAGTTCGCTCACGTCGCGCACCACGATCACAGTGCCGACCAGGTCGCCCTTCTGTCCCTTGAGCGGCGTGACGGTGAGTTCGACCGAGCGTTCATCGCTGCCGCCCCGAGAGATCATCAGCCCGCGCCGGCCGACAGTGACCTTCGATTGGGTGGCGAGGCAATGACGCACCGGATCGCCGAGCGAGCGACGATCGCCTTCGTCGAGCAGTTGAATGATGTCGGTGATGCTCTTGCCGAGCGCGTCCACCGCGCTCACGCCGATCAGCTGCTCGCCCGCTTGATTGAGATAGTCGATGCGGCCGCTGACGTCGGTGGTGATGACGCCTTCGCCGAGCGAGTCCAATGTTTCCCACGCCGTCGGCCGGCCGCGAGGCGGCGTCGACGCGGGCGCCGAGCGCGGGCCCATTTCAACCAATGTGAGCAACAGCGCGGGACCGCCTTGATAGTCGATGCGTACTGCCGACAACTCAACGCGCGCGTTGCCCTGGCTATCGGGATTCAACTCGATTTCGAGGCGCTCCAGCCCCGGCTCGCCGGCCAGCGAGCGACGCAAATGTTCGCTCACGAATTCGGTGTAATCCGGATGCACCAGGTCCGGCATTTTCTTGCCGCCGAGTCCTTCGACGTTGGCGTTGCCGGTCAGCGCGGCGAAACGCTCGTTCGCGAACACGATGTGTTCGCGATGCACGGCCACCGCTTCATGCAGGCCGCTCAACAGGCCGACCAGCGAACGTTCGCGCTCGCCGATCAGCAGATCTTTCATCGCCATCTGTTCCAGCAGGCGATTGGCGCTCTCGGCAAACTCCGAGGCTGGCCCCGTGACTCGAATGCGCTCGGCGAATTTGCCCGAGCGAATGATGCCTTCGAGCTGTCCGGCGGCACGGGTCAACGCCGCGGTCCGGCGCTCCCGCCAAAGGATGAAACCCAGCAGCAGCACGACCGCAACGCAAAGAGAAATAGTCAAAGTCCCCAACAGGGCGCTCACATTGAACCGCTCTTGTCCTTCGATCCCCTGACATGTTGAATAAACGCTGCGAAGGTGTTCGCAAGCGTTTGGTTGACCGCGGAGGACAGCATAGCGAACAGCTGAACATCTGCCGTGGGGATTGACCATATTGTATGCGGCTGTGAAATGAATATTGGCCTGAATGTGCACCTGAAGAACAGTTCGGGGATCCCTGCAAGAACAGCTCGCGCGCATGGCGTTCGAACCGCGCCCGGCGCGCTTGTATGACGTAATCAAAGCCCGTACCCTTGCCGCCGCCGCGACGCGCGCTGTTCAGCCCGGCCGGCGCTCTTCAGATCAGACTGATTTGTCTACGAATATTGCCTATGAATATCGAGCTGGCGCGTGAGCAGATGGTCGAGCAACAGGTGCATGCCTGGGAAGTGTTCGACGAACGAGTGTTGACCACCATGCGCGAGGTGCGCCGCGAGCAATTCGCACCGGCGTCGCTGCGCGAAGTGGCGTTCGCCGATGCGTCGATTCCTTTGCCACCTGGGCAGATGATGCTGCCGGCGAAGCTTCACGGCCGCATCCTGCAGGCGTTATCTGTCAATCCCGCCGACATCGCGCTGGAAATCGGCGCCGGCAGCGGCTTCCTGAGCGCCTGTCTCGGCATGCTCGCCGCGCGCGTGCGCTCGCTGGAGATCTTCCCGGACCTCGCCGACCTGGCCCGTCGCAACTTGTTCGAAGCCGCGATCAACAATGTATCGGTGGAAGTCGCCGACGCTACGCAGTTCAGTGAGCAGTCCGCCTACGACGTGATCGCCGTGACCGGCTCGCTGCCTT
>JBEVKA010000079.1:0-9252 GCA_040509855.1 Steroidobacter sp. | reverse complement strand
CAAGGTTACGAGGGTGATTGGCGCGCGACGGATCAGATTCCGTTGCGTGCCGTGCAATCCGGCGAGCTCGATCGGTTTGGCGCAGTCGATTCAACCGGCGGAGGCGATTCGCATCGCTACAGTTTGTCCGCGGACTGGACGAGCGCGCTGGGCAGCGGCCGGTCCAAGGCTTTGTTATATGCAATCGACTACGACCTCGACCTGGTTTCCAACTTCTCCTATTTCACCGATCCGGATAACGGCGATCAGTTCGAGCAGGTCGATCAACGCCGCGTCTATGGCGGCGACTGGTCGTGGCGCACCTCACTGGGGGAATTCATGGGCGATCATGAATTCACCTCCGGCGTGCAGGTTCGTCACGACGACATCGGCCAGGTCGGCCTGTACCGCACGATCGCCGGCGAGCGTTTCGAAACCGTGCGCGAGGATGCGGTCAAGCAGACGAGCTACGGCTTGTACGGCAGCCTCGACACGCGCTGGAGCGAACGTGTGCGCACGACCGTTGGTTTGCGCGCCGATCAGTTCGAATTCGATGTTGACGCGGGGCTGGCGGTGAATTCCGGACGCGACAGCGACGCCATCGTCAGTCCCAAGTTCGCGCTGGTGCTCGGACCCTGGAGCAAGACCGAATTCTTTTTCAACGCGGGCAAGGGATTTCACAGCAACGACGCGCGCGGCACGACCATCAAGGTCGATCCGACCGACGGCGTGACGCCGGCCGAGCGAGTCGACGCGTTGGTCGATGCGACGGGCATGGATGTTGGCTTGCGTACTGCGCTGGTGCCGAACACTCAGTTCAGCGTCTCGCTGTGGAGCCTGAAGCTGGATTCCGAGCTGCTATTCGTTGGCGATGCGGGCACTACCGAAGCGAGCCGCGCCAGCGAACGTCGCGGCGTCGAGGCGTCGGTGATCTGGAATCCGTTGAGCTGGCTGATCGTCGATGCGGACCTCGCGTGGTCGCGCTCGCGCTTCGACGATTTCGATCCGGCGGGCGATCGCATTCCCGGTGCAGTGGAGAACGTAGCGTCCGTCGGGCTCGCGATCGATCATCCAAGCGGCTGGTTTGGCGGCGCGCGTTTCCGTCACTTCGGCGAGGCGCCGTTGATCGAGAACAATCGCGTGCGTTCCAGCCCGACCACGCTGGTGAATCTCGAAGCCGGCTATCGTTTCTGGAAGCGCTACAAGATCAGCGCCGCCGTCTACAACGTGTTCGACAGCGAAGACAATGACATCACTTATTTCTATGAGTCGCAGCTGGCTAACGAGACCGAGCCGGTGGAGGACATTCATTTCCACCCCGTCGAACCGCGCACGGTGCGCGTGACGTTGAGCGGGAGCTTCTAACAGCGCGGCGACTTGTTACTGCTGACTGGCCAGCGAGTCTTCCGTGTCGGTCGACGCGAGCGTCGCCTCGATCTCCTCGAGCATCGCTTGAGCGCTTTGGCTCACGGTCTGGTCGTCGCTGTGATACATCGCGTGGCGAATCACGCCGCGTATCACCCCGTCCTGATCGCCATCGTTCAACGCCAGCGTTTGTAACGAACGCAACGCGATCTGCCGATCGACTTGCGGCTCGCCACTTTCCAACACCCGTTCGAGCGCCGGCACCGATTGCGCCTTGGGCACATTCACGAGCGCGGCAATCGCCGTGGCTCGCGTCTTCGCGTCGTTGCTTTGAGTCTCAGCGACCCAGCGTGAGAAGTCGTCGTCTGTCTGGGGTGTAGATAGCTGCTGATCCTCGGCCGGCGCATCGACGCCGACGTCGTTAGTCGGTGCGATAACGGTCGCTTCGGTCGGCGTGGCCGACACCACTCTGGACGTCGGTACGACCACGTCGTGAGTTGTTTCGCTCTCCCCGTCAGCGGACGTTCGATTCAAATGAAAGTAGCCGAGACCGGCGACCGCGCCAACCGTGGCGAGTGTGAAAACGATGACAGAAGGACGCGCCATATAAAGTTCAGTGCAATGCTGTCGGATCGCCGAGCGTATCCCACGGCAACGCTTTTACGAACGTATCGAATTCCTTACCTGCGTCCGCAGCTGCAGTGCTACCCAGCACCTTCACCCTCCAGCGACGGATCTCGAAAAAATACAAACTCGTTTGCGCGCCGCTGGACCTGGCGTCCGCAGCGTAAGTGACTTTGACACCGCGAATTCCGTCACCGACTTCGAAAGATTTCTCGGACCGAAGGTGGGCCGACTCGCCGGCTGTGCTCGCTGCGCTCGCCTTGGCGCCATCGAGCTTCGCATCGTGCGCAGCGGAGTCCGCCAGATAGACTTCGACAATGGCCGACAGCGGTGCTCCACCCGTCGCCGCATGTTCGTAGCGCACGCCGACGTCGTTATTGCCATCGATGGTGTACGGCGCCATCACGCGTGTGAAGCCAACCACCTGCTTGATGAACTGCCAGCCGCTGTATTCATGCCGCCAGGCGCCGTCATTGCCGAACGGGTGCAGCGGGTCCGCCAGACTGGACAGGCTGGTGAGCAGGCATGCCACGAGCACCGCGGTGCTCTGCTTCATCGGGACTTTCAAGTCGTGGCTCTCAACGTCGCTGGTCATTGCGAGCATAAGTCGGCAATGTGACAGGCAGATTGTTTGCGGCTCGGGTGCATTATTGTCTAGTTCGTCACAGTGCTGGCAGGCGGGGACTGCCTGCTGAAACCGCTTGCCGGCGGTCGCACGAACAGCCGCGAAAGACCCCCCGCGTGCGCAATGGTTGCTCGAAGGTCCACAATAATGATGAGACTGGTGACGCTCATGGCCCTGACTATGGCGAGTATCACCATGGCAGGCATTGCTGGAGCGGGCGTGGTGGATACCTTCAAGCCGACCTCTGCCGAGAAGGACCGGCTGGAGCTGATGTCCAAGCCGGAGAAGTGGTTCCTGAAGAATCTGGCCGGACCGCGCGAAGTCGTCGATGGCCAGACGCTCGACCCCAAACTGCAGTACTACCTCGAAGGCCGCCGGCGTCGGACGCCGGACGAGGTGAAGCGCGGGCTCGACATGTTTCTCAATGCCGAAGGCCGCGCCACCGCTCGCAATGCCTTGTCCCGCGAGTGGGCGTTGATGACCAAAGTCACGGCGCCGATGCGTTCCACGGAACAGCGGGCGATTCCCGGGCCGGCTGGTTCAGTCCCGATTCGCATCTACACACCGGAAACCGATCAGGATGGACCGTTGCCGGTGCTGCTGTACTTCCACGGCGGCGGCTGGATATACAGCGGCATCGATGCCGTCGACCGCGCGGTACGGTTGATCGCGAACGAAGCGCAGGTGATCGTCATTTCCGTCGACTATCGCCTCGCGCCCGAACATCCCTGGCCGGCTGCGAACGACGATGGCGAAGCTGCATTCCTGTGGGCGCGAGCGAACGCTGCGAGCTTCGGCGGCGATCCAGAGAAAATCGCCGTGGGTGGCGACAGTGCGGGCGGCAATATTTCGATGGCGATTTCCAATCGCCAGGTGCTCACAGGCAAGCCGACGCCTCTGTATCAGCTGCTCTATTACACGGCGATCGATTTCTCTCCACGCTACGAGTCGTCGAAGCTGTTTGCGCAGGGCTACAGCCTGGACGCGACGTTTCGTGACTTCATGATGTCGGTGGTCTATCCGGACAAGGCCACGGCCGAGCGGGCGGTGAAAGAGCTGCGCAGCGCGAAGATGGAAAAGATGCCCGCGACCATCATCGTCACCGCCGGCTTCGACATGCTGCGCGATCCCGGCCAGAGCCTGGCGCGACGCATGGAGAAGGCAGGCACCGCGGTGACTTATTTGAACTATCCGACGCTCATGCACGGATTCCTGCAGTGGTCCGGTGTGGTCGCGGATGTCGAGCGCGCCGCCGTAGAGTCCGCGCGATTGTTCGGAAATGCGGTCCGCACTCGCCGGGCCGTGCTGCGGTCGGATCCCTTTAAATAGTCATTACAGTAGCTAACGGGCCGGCGGTTGCTGCCGCCCGGCGCAGTGTTTAAGCTGCCATCGCCCTGCGGGCGTGTCGCTTCCCGTTGGGCGCGTGCCCTTCGGTCGCAGTCGTCCTATTCATCGAATCCCGGCGCCTCTTGTCATACCGCCTCACTCTCACGCTGCTGCTTTGCCTGTGCTCGGCGCTCGCGCTTGCCGACTACGCACCGGTGCCGAAGCGTCCGGTCGAGTTGGCGGGTTACTGGATACTCAATACCTCGATCAGCGAGGATCCGGAAGCAATGCTGGCGGAGCGACGCGCGAAGGAGCGCGAGCAATTCGAGCGCTGGCGTCGGCGTGAGGAAGAATCGCGTCCACCAGGCATGCCGCCACCAATTGACGCCGACGCACCACCACCAAACGCAGGTCGCCGTCGTGGTCCGCGACCTTGGCAGAAGCAGTACGAAGAAAACATTCGCCGCATGCTGGCGATCAGCCCGACGCTCGAAATCAAACAACTTGCACCGACCAGCTTCGAAGTGGTCTCAGCTGTGGAGTCGCGGCGGGTAGAGGCGGGCAGTCACACGCAGGTGTCGATGCCCGAAGGTCAGCTCGCCGATTCACGCGTGGGCTGGGATGGCGAATGGTTCGTGATCGAGCGCCGCACGCGACGTGGCCCGCGCGCGCTGGAGAAGTTTCGCATCGTGGCGAAGACAGGCCAGCTGGAATATTCCATGGCCTGGAGCGGCGACAGTGAGTTGGCCGGCATGAAGGTCCGCCGCTTCTACGATCGCCGCACCGAAGCTCCGCCGCCGCCCGATCCAAACAACGGGCCAAGTCTTTAAATAGAGAGACTCGGCTACGTGGCCGAGTATCCCATCACCGCCTTGGTCTCCAGGAATTCGCGCAGGCCTTCCTTGCCCCACTCGCGGCCGTTG
The DNA here is from genome assembly GCA_040509855.1 of Steroidobacter sp. Classification (GTDB taxonomy): domain Bacteria; phylum Pseudomonadota; class Gammaproteobacteria; order Steroidobacterales; family Steroidobacteraceae; genus Steroidobacter. Next base: position 4,410 of record JBEVKA010000079.1, on the reverse strand, counting down.
CCGGATTGTTTGTAGCCGCCGAAGGGCGCGTTCACGTCGGTGGAGGCGCCATTCAAATGCACCATGCCGGTTCGCAATTTCCTGGCGACCTTGCGCGCATGATCGATGTTGCCCGAGTACACGTAGCCGGACAGTCCATAGACGGTGTCGTTGGCGATGCGCACCGCTTCGTCTTCGCTCTGATACGGAATCATCACCAGCACCGGTCCGAAGATTTCTTCGCGCGCGATGGTCATCGTGTTGTTGACGTCGGCGAACACGGTGGGCTTGATGAAGTAACCCTTGTCGAGACCATCGGGCCGGCCCGGGCCGCCGATCACGACCTTCGCGCCTTCCTCGACGCCCTTCTGCAGCAGGCGCTGAATTTTTTCGAACTGGGTTTTGTTCGCCACCGGGCCCATGGTGACGCCGTCTTTTTTCGGATCGCCGACGACCGGCTTCTCGGCCACGGCCTTCGCGATCTTCACGGCTTCGTCGTAGAGTTTGGCGGGCACCAGCATGCGTGAAGGTGCGTTACAGGACTGGCCGGTGTTCGACATCATCGACAACACGCCACTCTTCACCGCCGCATTCAAATCGGCGTCGTCGAGAATGATGTTCGCCGACTTGCCGCCGAGTTCCTGCGACACGCGCTTCACCGTATCGGCCGCGGCCTTGGCCACTTGCACGCCAGCGCGGGTCGAGCCGGTGAACGACATCATGTCGATGTCCGGATGACGCGAGAGCGCTTCGCCCACGGTTGGGCCGTCGCCATCGATCATGTTGAATACGCCTTTGGGCACACCCGCTTCATGCATGACTTCAGCGAACACATGCGCGCTCAGTGGTGCGACTTCGCTGGGTTTGAGCACCATCGTGCAACCGGCCGCCAGCGCCGGCGCAACTTTGCAGGCGATCTGATTGAGCGGCCAATTCCACGGTGTAATCAAACCGCACACGCCGACGGGCTCGCGACGGACCAGCGTCGAGCCCAGCTGCTCTTCGAACTCGAATTCCTTGAGCGCGGCGAGCGTCGACATCAAATGGCCGAGACCGCTGCCGGCCTGCGCGTTCAACGCAAACTTCATCGGCGCGCCCATCTCGTCGGAGATCGCGAGCGCGATGTCTTTCATGCGCGCCTGATAGACCTTGATGATGCGTTCGAGCAGCGCGATGCGTTCCTCGCGCGAGGTCTCGGAGAAAGTTTCGAACGCCGCACGCGCAGCCTTCACGGCGACATTCACGTCGTCGGCGGTGCCGAGCATGATCTTGCCGATTTCCTGTTCGGTGGCGGGATTGACCACTGCCAGCTCGCGGCGACCCGGTGGGGTCACCCAGGCGCCGTCGATATAAAAGCGTTTGAACTCGTACATGGGTCCTCCACTCGCAAGCACTGAGTCCGCAGGCCAGAACGGCCCGCGCAGCGGGCCCGCCAGGTGCGAAACGAGAAGACCCATGATACGCCAGCGCCGCCCTCGCGGCATGGCGAAGGGCGGCGCCGAAGCGTCAAGAATTGAGCGTCAGCGGCGGACGTCGCCGCCTTTCTCGGACAGCAGTAATTCCACGTCCGATACCGTCAGCAGGTTGAAGTCGCCGGGAATCGAATGCTTGAGGCAACCGGCGGCGGCGCCGAAGTCGATCGAGGCTTGCGGCGTCATGCCCTTCAACAATCCGTGCATCACGCCGGCTGCGAATGCATCGCCCGCGCCGATGCGATCGACGATTCCATGCAGCGGGTACGAGCGGCTCGTGTATGTCGTGGTCTTGTCGAATAACAAACCGGTGAGCTGCTGAACGTCAACACTGCTGCGAGCTCGCTCGGTGCAGATGATGTATTGCAGATGTTTGAATTTGGAGAATGCGTGATCGGCGGCTTCGCGACGCGCGTCGGCGGTGGATGCTTTGAACCCAAGCATGAACGCGATGTCTCGGTCGTCGCCGAAGATCACATCCGCTTGTTCACACAACCGAGTCAATATCTGTGGAGCTTCAGGCGAGCGCGCGCCCCACAAGCGGGCACGGAAGTTACAGTCGAAGGAAATCCGGATGCCCGCCTTGCGTGCGGCCTGCATTGCCTGCGCAGCCGCCTCTGCGGTGTTATTGCTGACAGCCGGCGTGATGCCTGAAATGTGTAGCCATCCGGCGTCAGCCAGCAGCGTGGACCAGTCATAGGTGGTTGCGGGCGCAACCGAGAAAGCTGAATTGCTTCTGTCATAGAGCACTTCGGCGGGCCGATGACCTGCGCCGTGCGTCAGGAAATACATACCCATGCGGCCATCTCGGTATGTGATTGCATCCGTCTCCACTCCATGACGACGCAACTCATCCGCACAAGCACGGCCTAGTGTCGATTCGGGGAGCGTTGTCACAATCCGCGTGCGATGTCCGTATTTCTGTAGCGATACTGCAACATTGGCTTCTGCACCACCGATGTGCGCATCGAACTGTGGAGTTTGCAACAGTAGCTCCTTTCCCGGAGCAGACAGTCGTAATAACACCTCGCCGAAGCAAATAATCGCTGATTTCATGATCAGGGCATTCTCTCAAAAAAGCCAAAGGGCGAACTACGCCCTATTTTGTGTTGCAGATTGTAGGTCATGCTGGTGCTGTGCGGGAGAGATACAACTAGTGTCTTGCCCGCCACTAGGGTGCTCTGTTAGCCTTCATTATGTCACCGGTGTCATTGCCGCGCTTCCGAGATGTTTACCGGTGTCAGAAACATGGGATGTCCGAGCAAGGATGTATCGGACAGACCCGGGCATGATGCAGCCAAGGCCGACAGCACGCGGTGATCGGGCGCAAAAAATTGGGGGACACATTGATGTCGAACGTTACTTGCCGTAGTCCGTCTCGTGCGGGCCGTCTTTCTCTGCGGTTCGCAGTGCGCACCGCCCTGGGTCTGGCCTCGCTCGTCAGTGGCGCGGCGCTGGCTCAACAAGCCCAGGAACAACCTACTGAAGACATCGCCGTCGAAGAGGTGGTTGTTACAGGCTTCCGTGGCAGCTTGAATCAGGCGCTTGATGTGAAGCGCGAACAGATCGGCGCGGTCGATGCGATCGTCGCTGAAGACATTGCTGACTTTCCGGATTTGAACCTGGCGGAATCGTTGCAACGTATTCCTGGCGTGTCGATCGCGCGTGACGCCGGCGAAGGCCGCACGATCACTGTGCGCGGCTTGAGCCCGGAATTCACGCGTATTCGTTTGAATGGTATGGAAGCGATGTCTGCCAACGGTGGCACCGACCAGGCCGGCGGTACCAACCGCGGTCGCGGCTTCGACTTCAATACATTCGCTTCCGAACTGTTCAACTCCATCACTGTGCGCAAGACCGCCTCGGCCGACTTCGAGGAAGGTTCGCTCGGTGCTACCGTTGACTTGCGCACCGGTCGTCCGTTTGATTACGACGGTTTCACCGTTGTGACATCCGCGACCGCGCAGTACAACGATCTGGCGGATGACGTCAATCCGCGCGGCGCGTTCGTGATATCGAACACATGGGCCGACAAAACATTCGGCGCCCTGCTGTCCGTTGCATATACCGAGCGCAATCTCGTCGACGAAGGTTCGAGCACCGTGCGTTGGAGCCGTCCGACCGGCACGATCGGCGCTGCTACGCCGGCTCAGGCCGCGCTGGCAACGCAGGTCAACAATGCTTTCGTGCCGCGTATCCCGCGTTACGATTATTACGAGCATGATCAGGATCGTCTGGGTGTCACGGCTTCGTTGCAGTTCGCGCCGAGCGAGCGCACGCGAATCAACTTCGACGCGCTGTATGCGGAATTCAACGCGGAACGTAATGAAACCTTCCTCGAGTTTCCTAACTTCAGCACCGATGCCAACGGCATGCAGGTGTCGGATGCGGTGATCGACAACACGAATTCGGTCGTCTATGGCGTGTTCAACAACGTCGATATCCGTTCCGAGAATCGTCACGACGAACTGAGCACCGAGTTCAAGCAGTTCACGTTGGACTTCTCGCACATGCTGTCCGAGACCGTCACGATCAACGGCCTCGTCGGTCATTCGGAAGCCGATCATGACAACCCGATCCAGACGACGCTGCTGTTCGATTGGAACAATATCCCGCAGTTCACATACGACTTCCGTGGTGACAAGCGCCTGCCGGTGCTCACTGTCGGTGGTGCGGATGTGACTTCGACCACCAACGGCACGGCGCAGACCGGTGCCACGTCGACGGTCAATTCCAACGGCTGGTACCTGTCACAGCTTCGTATTCGTCCGCAGCAGACAAGCAACGAGTTCAAGAACTATCAGGTGGACGCGGACTGGCGGCCGAGCGAAATTCTGTCGTTCAAGGGCGGCTTGCAGTTGAAGGAATTCGAATTCTCCAGCAGCGACAAGCGCATCGATCCGGCTTTCTGTAACAACCCGGCATTGCTGGCCAATGCCAATGCTGAAACCTGCGCAGC
>JBEVKA010000078.1:0-4344 GCA_040509855.1 Steroidobacter sp. | reverse complement strand
CCACCATGCCCGACTGCAGCGGACCGGGACGGAACAACGCCACCAGCGCGACGATGTCTTCGAAACAGTCGGGCTGCAGGCGACGGATCAAATCCTTCATGCCGCGCGATTCCAGCTGGAATACGGCGGTGGTCTCGCACTTCTTCAACAGGTCGTAAGTCGACGTATCATCCATCGGCAGCGCATTCACATCGAGCGGGCCCTCCCCGTTTTTCGCGCGGTGACTGTTGATGATCTTCACTGCCCAATCGATGATGGTCAGCGTGCGCAGGCCGAGGAAGTCGAACTTCACCAGGCCGGCCAGCTCGACGTCGTCTTTGTCGAACTGCGTGACGACACCGTGGCCACTCTCGTCGCAGAACAGCGGCGCGAAGTCCGTCAGCACCGACGGCGCGATGACGACGCCACCCGCATGCATGCCGGCGTTGCGGACCAGGCCTTCGAGCGACATGGCCATGTCGAGGATGGTGCGTGTTTCTTCTTCGTTGTTATAACGGCGGCGCAGCTCCTCTTCCTTCGCCAGTGCATCTTTCAGTGTGATGCCCAGTTCGAATGGAATCAGCTTGGCGATGGAGTCGGCGAAGCCGTAACTCTGACCGAACACGCGTGCGACGTCACGCACCACGGCCTTTGCGGCCATGGTGCCGTAAGTGATGATCTGCGAAACGCGCTCGCGACCATATCGATGCGCCACGTAGTCGATGACGCGATCGCGGCCGTCCATGCAGAAGTCGACGTCGAAGTCGGGCATGGAGACGCGTTCGGGATTGAGGAAACGCTCGAACAGCAGGTCGTAGCGCAGCGGATCGATGTCCGTGATGCCGAGCACGAACGCGACCAGCGAGCCTGCGCCGGAGCCGCGGCCTGGTCCGACCGGCACGCCATTCTCTTTCGACCAGCGAATGAAGTCGGCGACGATCAAGAAGTAGCCGGCGAAGCCCATCTGACAGATGACGCCGAGCTCGATTTCCAGGCGCTCGTGGTACTCGTGCTGCGCAATCTCGCGCCCATGCACCGGCGCGGCCGCGAGTTGCACCAGACGTTGCTTCAAACCCGAGCGGGACTGCTCGCGCAAGTAATCTTCGGCGCTCTCGCCCGACGGCGTCGGATACGGCGGCAACACCGACTTGCCCAGCTTCAATTCGAGACTGCAGCGGCGCGCGATTTCGACGGTGTTCTCGATGGCCTCGGGCACATCCTTGAACAGCTCCGCCATTTCCTGCGGCGACTTCAGATATTGCTGTTCGCTGTAGCGGCGACGACGCTTGGGATCCGCGACCATCGCGCCGTCATGGATACAAACACGCGCCTCGTGCGATTCGAAATCCTCGCGACGAATGAAGCGCACGTCGTTGGTCGCGACCACCGGAACGCTGCGCTCGATGGCGAGATCGAGCGCGCCCTGACAATGACGCTCATCGCCTTCGCGACCGGTACGCTGCAGTTCGAGGTAATAACGATCGCCGAACAGGTCGAGCCAGAAGTCCAGCGCCTTGTGAGCATCGTCGAGCTTGCCGTTGAGAATGGCACGACCGACGTCACCCTCGCGCGCAGCCGACAGCGCGATCAGCCCTTTCACATTGTCGGCGCTCAACCAGCCGCGATCGATGGTCGGGATGCTTTTCTTCTGGCCTTCCAGATACGAGCGGCTGACCAGGCGCGTGAGATTTTTATAGCCGACCTCGTTCTGACACAGCAGCACCAGCGCCGAGGGCTCGACGCGATCGCCGGGCTCGAACACGCGCAGGTCGACGCCGATCAGCGGCTTCACGCCCGAGGACTGCGCGGCCTTGAAGAACTTCACCATCGCGAACAGGTTGCTCTGATCGGTGAGCGCGACGGACGGCATCTTCGCCGTCGCGACTGCATCCATCAGGCCGGGCACGCCTTCGCTTTCGCTCTGAATGCGCACCACGCTGTCGACCAGCGAGTACTCGGTGTGCAGGTGAAGGTGAACGAACATTTTTGGAAGTGACTGCTGACTAGTGACTACTGACTAGCCAGTCAGCGCCATGCTCAAGCGTTGGTGAGCCAGACGCACCGGTTCGAAGCTGCGGCGATGAATGGGCGTGGGCCCCAGGCGATCCAGCGCCTCGTAGTGTTGAGGCGTGCTGTAACCCTTGTGCGAGGCGAAGCCGTAGTTGGGGAAGACCGCGTCGAGCCCGATCATCATGCGATCGCGCGTGACCTTGGCGAGAATCGAAGCGGCGCCAATACATACACGCAGCGCGTCGCCGTCGATGATGGCTTCGTAGCTGCACTTCATCGGCAAACCCGAGAACGACGGACACAGATTGCCGTCGACCTGCACGTGACCGGGATGAATGCGCAAACCGATGAGCGCGCGACGCATCGCCAGGTGCGTGGCTTGCAGGATGTTCAGGCAGTCGATTTCTTCGACGTCGGCCCAGGCGACCGACCATGCCAGCGCGCCGTTGCGAATCTTGATCGAGAGTTCCTCGCGCTCCTCGGCTTCGAGCAGCTTGGAGTCGCGAATGCCGCGAATGCGGCGGCGTGGATCGAGAATCACCGCAGCGGCGACGACCGGTCCGGCCAGCGGCCCACGCCCCGCTTCGTCGACTCCCGCCACCAGCCCGGGCGCCGCCAGTGGCATCTCCAGGGTCTGCGACAGGGATCGACGAGTGACTGCCATCGTTAGGGCACCAGCTTCGGGCTCAAGAGTGATCGGGTGCGCCGCTCGCGAGGCGCTTCTTTACCAGCAACTCCACGATCGCGTCCGCCGCGCGCGCGCTCGCGTCACGCCGGAGAGTCTCATGGATGGAGGTGAAAGTTTGCACGAGCGACGCGCGATCGGCACGCTCCAATTGCTGAAGCACCGCCGGGCCGAGCACATCGGGGCGCACCTCGGCGTTGAAGAACTCGGGCACCACCTCGCGGCCGGCCAGCAGATTGGGTTGTGCGAAGAACGGTGCCCTGAACAGTTTCAAGTGCTTGAGCAAAAAACTTGTCAGCATGCCTAAGCGATAAGCCACCACCATCGGGCGCTTGAGCAGGGTCGCTTCCAGCGTCGCCGTGCCCGACGCCAGCAGCACTGCGTCGCTCGCCGCCATCACCTGTTGCGCATGACCGTTGACCAGCGTGACCCGATCGCGCAACCCGGGCGTGCGGCCCGTCACTCGATCGAGCGCGTCCTCGAAGACTTCGCGCGTCGACTCGTTCGCGAGCGCGACGATGAATTTCAGCTGCGGACGGCGTTCGAACAACCACGCCATGGTCGCGGCGAAGTCCGGACTCAGGCGGGTCACTTCACCATTGCGGCTGCCGGGCAGCACCGCGATGTATTCACCCTCGGCCGCCAAACCCAATTCGTAGCGCGCGGGCTCGACGTTCGTGGTCAACGGAATCTGATCGGCGAGCGGATGGCCGACGAACTCCGCGTGCACGGAGTGAGCGTCATAGAACGGTTTCTCGAACGGCAACAAGCACAGCACCAGATCGACCGCACGACCGATTGTATGCACTCGCCCCTGTCGCCAGGCCCAAACCTGCGGGCTCACGTATTGCACGGTCGGAATGCCGCTGGCTTTGAAACGCGGCGCGATGCGCAGGTTGAATTCCTTGGCGTCAACGCCGATGTAAACGGCGGGCTGTTCGGCGAGCACGCGATCGACGAGAGAGCGACGAATGCGTAGCAGTCTCGGCAGATGGGGCAGGATTTCGAACAAGCCCATCACCGACAGATTCTCCACCCGCTCCCAGGCCTCGCAACCGGCGGCGACCATGCGGGAACCGGCGATGCCGGCGAAACGAGCTTGCGGGAGGCGCTGGCGCAGCGCCTTCATGAGTTGCGCGCCCAGGTTATCTCCGGACTGCTCTCCAGCCACTAAGACGATGAGCACCCGAGTCTTACCTGACGATGCCAACCCGCTCACGCCGCGGCGTGGAGTCGTTGAGGAACGCGACCAGTGGCTGCAGCTCCGGCTGATCCTTGGCGCGCTGTTCGATCTGCTCCGTCGCTTCGATCAGCTTCAGCTGCGAGCGATACAGGATGCGGAAGCAATCGCGAATGTTTCGAATCTGCTCGGTCGTGAAGCCGCGGCGCTTCAGTCCCTCGGAGTTCACGCTGTGCGGCTCCGCCGGCCGGCCGACTGCCATCACGAACGGTGGCACATCGCGCGTTACCGCGGTGTTGTTGGCGATGAACGAATGAATGCCGACCTGACAGAACTGATGCACGCCCGAGAAACCGCCCATATGCACCCAATCGCCCATGTGCACGTGACCACCGAGCGTCGCGTAGTTCGCCAGCACGCAATGCGAGCCGATCACGCAGTCGTGACCGACGTGCGCGCCCGCCATGAACAGATTGTCGCTGCCGATGCG
>JBEVKA010000077.1:0-11446 GCA_040509855.1 Steroidobacter sp. | reverse complement strand
CGAAGCCGGAATTGCCGGCCAACAGGCGCGTCTCGACCATGTCGTTGGAGTCGAACACGTCGTACGTGACTTTGATGCCGGTCTGCTTCTCGAAGTTCGCGATGGTGTCTTCGGCGATGTAGTCCGACCAGTTGTAGACGTGGAGAATCTTCTCTTCCTCGGCGGCGCCGCCGGGAGCCTGGGACTGCTGCGACTCTTCCTTCTTGCCGCAGGCGGCGACGATCAGCGCGATCGAGGTGACTGCCAGGGCCGCGCGCAGCGAGCTTTGCATCGCTCTACTCATTAGAAATTTCTCCCCGCAAGTTGAACGTTCCCGTTGCCTCGGCGGCATCGGTGCTGCGGGGGAGCGTAACGCAGAAGCAGGGGCGCGGGCTACGGGGCGCGGGTGGCGGAACGCTACAGTTTGCCCTGCCGCCGCAGTTCTTCGAGGGTCTGGTCGAGCGCCCGGCGCGCCTTGTCGATCAGCTCGTCGATTTGTTCATGGGTAATGACCAAAGGCGGTGCAAGGATCATCGTGTCACGCACCGCTCTCATCACCAGACCGTTGGCGATGCACAGGTCACGGCATAACAGGCCTGCTTCGCCAGGGTCGGGGAAGGTCTGGCGACGCGCCTTGTCCTTCACCAGTTCGAGCGCGCCGATCAATCCGACCATGCGCGTCTCGCCCACCAGCGGATGCGAGGCCAGCTCCTGCCAGCGACGCTGCAGATAAGGCCCGACGTCGTCCCGCACGCGTTCGACGATGCGCTCGTCGCGCAGGATGTTGATGGCGGCGCATGCAACGGCGCAGGCCACGGGATGCCCTGAATAAGTGAAGCCGTGATTGAACTCGCCCGCTTTGGTGGTCATCACCTCGGCGACACGTTCGCCCACCATGACACCGCCAATGGGTAGATAGCCCGATGACAGCCCCTTGGCGATGGGCATCAGGTCGGGGCGAATGCCGAAGTATTCCGAGCCGAACCAGCGGCCGGTGCGGCCGAAGCCGCAGATCACTTCATCGGCGATCAGCAGGATGCCGTACTGGTCGACGATGCGCTGAATCTCGGGCCAGTACGTGGCAGGCGGAATAATCACGCCGCCCGCACCTTGAATGGGTTCGCCGATGAACGCGGCGACTTTCTCGGGGCCGATCTCCAGGATCTTCTGTTCCAGCTCGCGCGCCGCCTGCAATCCAAACTCTTCGGGCGACAGCTCGCCGCCTTCGCCGAACCAGTACGGCTGACGAATGTGCACGATGCCAGGAATAGGCAAGCCGCCCTGCTCGTGCATGGGCTTCATGCCACCGAGACTGGCGCCCGCCATGGTGCTGCCGTGATATGCGTTTCGGCGGCTGATGATGACTGTGCGCTGTGGCTGCCCGATCACACTCCAATAGTGACGAACGGTGCGCACCACGGTGTCATTCGCTTCCGAACCTGAACCGGTGAAGAAGACGTGTTTGAACTGCGGCGGCGTCACCTCGGCGAGCAGACGCGCCAGCTCGATCGCCGGCGGATGGGCGACCTGGAAGAAACTGTTGTAGTAAGGAAGCTCGAGCAGCTGCTTGTACGCCGCGTCTGCCAGCTCGCGCCGGCCGTAGCCGAGATTCACACACCACAGCCCGGACATGCCATCGAGAATGCGACGGCCGCCGGACTCATATAAGTACACGCCTTCGGCGCGCGCGATGACACGCGTCCCCTTCTTACTCAGCGCCGCATGATCCGTGAACGGATGGATGTAATGAGCTGCGTCGAGCGCCTGCCACTCACTGGTGCTGCGCTCGGGGATGGAAGATGACATTAGCGAAAACGACGGAAATAAGTCATGGCTCTCATACATTCAGTAACAGGTGCTCGCGTTCCCATGAACTGATGACCTGTAAAAACGTTTCGTATTCGTTCTCCTTCACCGCCGCGTAGGCGATGACGAAGCGCTCGCCGAGGATTTCGATCAACGGCCGGCAGTCGCGCAGCAGTCGCAGGGAATCCTCGATATTGCGAGGCAGGGAGAACGGCAAGTCATAAGCGCTGCCGGTGATGGGTTCGCTCGGCTTCAGTCCTTCGACCATGCCGAGGTACCCGCATGCCAGCGACGCGGCGATCGCGAGATACGGATTCGCATCTGCCCCAGCGATGCGATTCTCGACTCGACGGTTCTTGGGATTGGACACCGGCACGCGCAGACCGGCGGTGCGGTTGTCATAACCCCATTGTGTATTGATCGGCGCTGAGTAGTGCCGGGTGATGCGCCGATAGGAATTCACATTCGGCGCGAACAACGACATCGCCGCCGGCAGATATTTCTGCAGGCCCGCGATGTGGGAAAAGAACAGCTGCGACGGACGACCCTCGCCATCGCTGAAAATGTTATCGCCGGTGCGGCGATCGACGATGCTCTGGTGGATATGCATCGCGCTGCCGGGCTCGCGCGCCATCGGCTTGGCCATGAACGTCGCATACATCTTGTGACGCAAGGCCGCTTCGCGCGCGGTGCGCTTGAACAGGAACACCTGGTCGGCGAGCGACAGCGCATTCCCGTGCAGCAGATTGAGTTCCATCTGCGCCGCGCCGTCTTCGTGGATCAGCGTATCGATCTCGATATCCTGCGCTTCGCAGAATGCATACATGTCGTCGAACAGCGGATCGAATTCGTTCACCGCCGCGATCGAATACGACTGCCGGCCGATTTCCGGACGGCCCGAGCGCCCGATCGGCGGCTTCAACGGATAGTCCGAATCGGTATTGGGCTCGATCAAATAGAATTCGAGCTCGGGAGCGACCACCGGATCCCAACCGTGTTGAGCGTACAGCTCGATCACATGCTGGAGCACATAGCGCGGCGACATGGTCACCGGCCGGCCGTCGGAATAGAAACTGTCGTGAATCACCGATGCGGTCGGCTCGGCCGCCCACGGCACCACGCGCACGCTGCTGGGATCGGCCTTCATCACCACGTCGATCTCCGACGGGCTGATGGCGCGGTCGTCATCGGGATATTCGCCGGTGACGGTCTGCAGGAAAATGCTCTCCGGCAGCCGCATGCCTTCCTCTTCGGCGAACTTCGCCGCCGGCATCACTTTGCCGCGCGCCACGCCGGCCATGTCCGGAATGATGGCCTCGCATTCGGAAATGCCGTGTTCTTTGAAAAATTGTTGAATGCTGCTCATACACGATTCTCATGTCGCTGGCGGGCGCGTTCGGCGGCGGCTTTACCGAAGGCCGCGAACAGCGCGCGCGAAAACGAGTTGTCCTTGAATTTCCACTCGGGATGCCACTGCACCCCGACCGCGAGCGACGGCGCATCCGCCACTCGAAAAGCTTCGATCACTCCGTCCGGCGCCCGGGCTTCGACGATCAAACCGTTGCCCAAGGTCTGCACACCTTGTGAGTGCAGCGAGTTCACTTTGATCCGCCGTTCGCCCGACAGGCGTTCGAACAGGCCGCCCGGCGTCAGCTCGATCTCATGCGCCGGTCCATATTGTTCATCGAGCGGCGCCTCGGTGTTCTCGCGATGGTTCTGGTAGCCCTGCACTTCGTGCAGCTTCTGCCAGAGCGTGCCGCCGAACGCGACGTTCATTTCCTGGAAACCGCGGCACACCGCCAGCAGCGGCAACCCGGCTTCGATCACGATCGGAATCATCGGCAGCGTGGTCGCGTCCCGCCAGGCGTCGTGCAACGTGCCCGGATCGCTTGCCGGACCGTGGTAGCGATGCGGCTCGACGTTGGACATGCTGCCCGTGAGCAGGATGCCGTCGAAGTCGGCCAGCAACTCACGCGCTTCCAATCCATCGCCCAGCGCAGGAATCAATACCGGCACCGCGTGAGCGCCTTCCGCCACCGCGGCGATGTACTTCTCACCGACGCAGTGAAAGTAATGGTGGCCCAACAGGCGCCGATCCGCCGGGATGCCGATGATCGGTTTGCGACTAGACACGTTTAAGATCTTTAACAGCCGGCGGGATGTCCGGCCCGATCGCGAGGCGCCATTTAACCACATCCAGGCCCCGGCCGCCTCTCCGGGAATGGATGACGCCGACGAAGCAGAGCATTTTCAATAACTTATTTACGCCTGCAGGGCCGCCGACCCCTTGCCGCCACCGCGCCGCGCTGGCTATCCTCGCCGCCAGTCCTGTTGGTGAATCGCCGGCCAGCAGCCCCTAAATCTTAAACAGGTATTGCCCCATGGCGGTCACTGACCCCGCTGCCCGGCTGGCTGCTTTCCGCCAGCGCCATCCAGGCACGCGCTTTGTCGACGTGTTGCTCGCGGACTTGTGCGGAATTCCTCGCGGCAAGCGCGTGGCGATCGAAGAGCTGCCTCAGGTCTACGACGGCGGCTTCCTGTTGCCCGGCTCGATGTTCGCGCTCGACGTACTCGGCGGCACGATTCAGGAGACCGGCCTCGGCTTCGACGAGGGCGATGCGGATCGTCGCTGCCTGCCAATCGACGGCACACTCGTACCGGTGCCGTGGCGAGAGAGCGAAGGCGTCGCGCAGGTTCAAGTCACGATGAAGGATCACGACGGCTCGCCCTTCTACGGCGATCCACGTCATGTGCTCGCCAATGTGCTCGCGCGCTTTCGCGATTTGGGACTCACACCGGTGGTCGCGTTGGAGCTGGAGTTCTACTTGCTCGATCCCGAAAGGACCGTCGATGGTCGCGCGCAACCTCCTCTCCTGCCGCAGACGGGACGACGCGAGTACCAGACGCAGATCAACTCGATGGTGGATCTGAACGAATACTCGGCCGTGCTTGCAGAGATCTCCGCCGCGTGCGCCGCTCAGGAAATTCCATCAGGCACGGCGCTCGCCGAATACGGGCCGGGACAGTTCGAAGTGAATCTGCAGCACTGCGCCGATGCGCTGCTCGCTTGCGATCAAACGATTCGCTTCAAGCGACTGGTGCGAGGCGTTGCCGCTCGGCACGGCATGGAAGCGACGTTCATGCCCAAGCCGTACATGGATATGGCAGGCAGCGGTGCGCATATTCATGTGAGCTTGCTCGATGAGCGTGGTCGCAATGTGTTCGCGGCGGAGGATCTCACCGGCAGCGATAAATTGAAGCATGCGATCGGCGGGCTCGTGGCCACGATGGCCGATGCGATGCTGATCTTCGCACCCACCGCCAACTCATATCGGCGCTATCGCTCCGAGTCGTATGTTCCTTTGAGTCCCAGCTGGGCCGTGAACAACCGCGGCGTCGCGCTGCGTATTCCAGCATGCACGCCGGAGAATCGGCGTGTCGAGCACCGGGTCGCGGGCGCGGATGCGAACCCATATTTGCTCACGGCAGCGGTATTGGCCGGAATTCATCATGGACTGCAACGTCGCATCGATCCGGGCGCGCCGGTCACTGGCAATGCTTATAAGGATGCGGTGACGACGCTGCCAATTACTTGGCCAGAAGCGGCGCTGAAGTTCGAGGGTAGCGCACTGATGCGCGAGTATCTCGGCGAGAAGTTTCATCGCCTGTTCGTCACCACTCGCCGCGGCGAACTGCAGGCGTTCGAGTCGCACGTCACGCCGCTGGAAAACGCGTGGTACGCCCGTACATGCTGAAAGATATTTCTTACTATGCCGCCTCGACGAACGATGCGCCGGAGCATCCGTCGCTGCAGGGCGAAGTGAGCGCCGATGTTTGCGTCATCGGCGGCGGCATCGCTGGTTGCTCTACTGCACTCGAACTTGCCGAACGCGGTTATCGGGTCGTGCTGCTCGAAGGCCGTCGTATCGGCTGGGGCGCGTCGGGTCGCAGCGGCGGGCAGGCGATCACGGGCTTCGCCAGCGGACAGAACAAACTGGTCGAGCAAGTCGGCGCGGAGAACGCGCGCCGAATGTGGGACATTTCCCTCGAAGGCCTGCAGTTCATTCGCGACCGCGTCGCCAGGCACAACATCGACTGCGACTTGCACTGGGGACAGATGCACGTCGCGATCAAACCGCGTCAGCGCGATGACTTACTTCATGAGCAGCGCGAGGCCGAAGACAAATATGGCTATCGGCAGCTGAGATTTCTGGAACGCGCCGACGTCGAATCGCTGCTCGAAACCAAGCGCTATTGCGCCGGGCTTTACGACAGCGGCAGCGGACACCTGCATCCGCTCAACTACACTTTGGGCCTGGCGGCCGCCGCGAGTGCAGCTGGCGTTTCCATTTACGAGCATTCGCTCGTCACGCATGTTTCCTACGACAGCCCCGCGGTTGTAAGCACCGCGCTGGGCGGCAAAGTGCGGGCGAAGTTCGTGGTCCTTTGTGGCAACGCCTATCTCGACAAGCTCGTGCCGTCACTCCGCTCACGTATCATGCCCGTGGGCACATACATCGTCGCGACCGAGCCGCTGGGCGAAGCGCGCATGCAACGCCTCATGCGCGAGAACATCGCAGTCACCGACACCAACTTCGTGCTCGATTACTTCCGACGCTCGGCCGATCACCGATTGTTATTCGGCGGCCGCGTCAGCTACTCCGGCGCGGACGCCTTCAACACATCCACCGCCACGCGCAAACGAATGTTGAAAGTGTTTCCGCAGCTCGCCGACGCTGATATCGAATACGCCTGGGGCGGCTACGTCGATATCACCATGAGCCGCGCCCCGGACTTCGGCCGAATCGCACCTCACATTTATTATCTGCAAGGCTTCTCCGGCCACGGCATCGCCCTTACCGGCGTCGCTGGTCGACTCGCCGCCGAAGCCATCGCGGGCCAGGCCGAGCGCTTCGATTTGTTCACCAGACTCCAGCATCGCAACTTCCCCGGCGGCGAGCTGTTGCGAATGCCGGCGCTGGTGCTGGCAATGCTGTGGTATCGGGCTCGCGACTGGCTGTAGTTTGAGCGCCGGCAGATCCGACAATCCTAGTCGCCGACGTATTCACACCCGCTGGTGCAAGTCTCGTGAATCACGACCTTGCTCAGCAGCGGCAGCACCGGCTTGGTCTGCGACCACACCCAGCGGGCGAGGTTTTCGCTGGTCGGATTGTCGAGGCCCGCGATCTCGTTCAAATAGTGATGATCGAGCCGGTCGTAGATGGGCTGGAAAGCGACTTTCACATCGGCGAAGTCCATCACCCAGCCAGTGTGCGCATCGACGGCGCCGCTCAGGTGCAGCTCGATGCGAAACGAATGGCCGTGCAGGCGCGCGCATTTGTGGCCGGCCGGGACGTTCGGCAGGCGATGCGCCGCTTCGATGGTGAAGACTCTGAAAATATTCATGGCATGAAAAAAGGCGCCGCGAGTGCGGCGCCTTTTATAACTCATTCAGCTGCAAAAGCGCTCAGGCGGCTTTGCGACGGCGCGAGCTGGAAACGCAGCTGCAGGTGCCACAAGTGCAGCGGATGGCGCTGCAATCGGTACACACCGTGAAATCCACCGAGCCGAAATGACGGCGGCACTGTTCGCAGTACGGCTTGCGACGGCCGCCACGGGCCGCGCGATAGGTTTCGACCGCGCCCGCGGTCTGATCGGCGTTTTCCCCGGTGCAAGCGTTCAAGTCCTTGCTGACGATGCCACGCATGAACGTGCTGGAGGACATCGAGCCGACCTTGAACAGGCGCATTTGCTCGCGGGCCAAGCCCATCTGCGCGACGGGATCGTAGATCACCACGCCGAGCTTGGGATGAAAATGAACCTGGAACGGATCGCCGCTCATAACAATCACTTCGGAAGGGAATTGGGGGGAGAAAAAGAGAGGTCTGTAACGCGGGCGCAATTGTGCTGCAACGGGTCCGTCATGGCAATGCGCCGGAGCCCTTATCTGGGGGCTTTTTTGGCGGAAAAAAGCACCTTTTCACCGTTTTGGAGCAGCATTGGCGCTGCTTGACAAATATCGGTGGATGAATGGCTCACTGGAGGACCGGTTTCTTCGTTCGACTCAGCTCGCCGAACCAGCAGAAATTTCAGTAACTCCTGCAACGGGAAGCGCCGCATTCCTCGGCCGCAGCACATAACAGGAGTGAATGCGCGGGTTGCGCTCGAAGTCGCGTGGCAGCGTTTTACGTCCGATGTCCTCCACCTCGAACGCGGCCAGCCCGTCGCGATCCAGTCGAAAACGCGTGTAATTATTGGAGAAAACGATGACCCCATCCGGAGTCAGCAAGCGCGCGGCGAGCGCGAGCAGCTGCACGTGATCGCGCTGTACATCGAAGTCCTGTTCCATGCGTTTGGAGCGCGAGTGGGTCGGCGGGTCGATGAACATCACATCCCAGCGACGATTTTTGTCACTCTGCTCCCGCAGCCAAGTCAGGCAGTCCGCCTGCACGAAACCATGCTCCGGGCCGGCCAGGTCGTTCAACGCCAGGTTGCGTTTGGCCCACTCGATATAGGTGCGAGACATATCCACCGTCGTGGATGACGCCGCACCGCCGCCGGCGGCGTACACCGTCGCGGTGCCGGTGTAAGCAAACAAATTGAGGAAACGTTTACCTCGGGCAAGCTCTCCCACGTAACGCCGCGTACGGCGGTGATCCAGAAACAAACCCGTATCCAGATAATCGGTGAAGTTCACCGCGAACTTATAGGGCTGCTCGCGAACGATGTGATATTGGCGTTCGTTGTCCAGCTTCTCGTATTGAGCGCCATCCTTTTGCTGGCGGCGCTCTCGAATGAACAGGCGATCCGGCTCGATCGCCAGCTCGTGCGGAATCACCGCGAGGGCTTCGTTACGACGCTGGCGCGCCGCCTTCGGCTCGATCGTCTTGGGCGGCGCATATTCCTGTACCACCACCCAGCGATTGCCCTCGCCATCGCCGTACTGGTCGATCGCGAACGCATACTCGGGCATGTCCGCATCGTAGATGCGGTAGCAGTCGACGTTCTCACGCTTGGCCCAGTCCTGCGCGGTCTTGATGTTCTTGCGCAGGCGGTTTGCAAACATTTGCGCGCCGGGCTTCTCTCGCAACTGCGCCTGGTCCGGCGGCGGTCTACGCTCGCCACGATACTCTGAAGGCGCGACATCGAAGCGCAGCAAGCGACACTCGATGCGGCCGTTGAACAGCGTGTGAGTGCGGCGCGCGTTGATACCAACGGCTTTGGCCAACGGCGGATTGCCAGTCAACACCGCGGCTTTCCAACCTTCGAAATGCTCACGCAGCTTGGCGCCGAACATCTCATACAACGCCTGCAAACGCTCCTGATCGCCGATGCGCTCGCCGTAGGGAGGATTCGTCACCACCAGACCCGTCGGCGCTTCGCTCTGCCGAGTCAGCTGATCCAAGTCACGACGCTCGATGTGAACGAATCCACGCAGCCGTGCGCGCTCGACGTTTTCAATCGCGGCACGAATCGCAAGAGGGTCAGCGTCGTAGCCTCGGAGCGTGATGCGCTTGGCAGAGCCAGCTTCGCGGCGCGCACGAGCTTCATCGATCAGCTGCTGCCACAAAGCCCGATCGTGGCCGCGCCAGCCAATGAAACCGAAATGACTGCGCATGGAGCCGGGAGCGATGTCGAGCGCCATCAAAGCGGCTTCGATGAGCAGCGTGCCCGAGCCGCACATCGGGTCGACCAGATCACCGCCCTGCTCGGCGATGGCCGGCCAGCCTGAGCGGAGCAATACGGCAGCAGCCAGATTTTCCTTCAACGGCGCGGCGACACCGCGGGCCCGATAAGCACGCCGATGCAAACTCTCGCCGGACAAATCCAAACTCACCGTCGCGCGATCGCGATCGAGACGCACGTCGATGCGCACATCGGGCTGCTCCAGCTGCACCGATGGCCGCTCGCCCGTTCGCTCACGAAACTGATCGACGATGGCGTCCTTGGTTTTCAGCGCGCCGAAGTGCGTGTGAGTGATGCCACTCGACGAACCGGCGAACTCGATGGCGAGCGTGCCTTTCGGGCCGACGTGCTGCTGCCAGTCGATAGCGGAAATGCCTTCATACAATTGTTCCTGCGTGGCCGCAGGAAATGTCGCGAGTGGCAGCAACACACGACTCGCGGTGCGCGACCACAAGCAAGCCCGATAGGCGACTTCCAACGTGCCTTCGGCTTGCACGCCGAGCTTGAACTCACGCGTATCGGTCGCGCCGCAGTTACGCAGCTCGGCAGCAGTGAGATCCGCGACGCCGGGCGGACAGGAAACAAATATCTGCATGAAAGAACAGTCCTTACTCGCGATGCCGCGAGCTGCGCCGTGCGGCGCGCCCGCCATCGGGCGGAAATAAAATCGTCAACCCGCCCGCTGATGTCCGTCGAGCGTCATGATCGGGCCGTACAGCTCCGGGCGGCGGTCGCGAAACACGCCCCACGCGTTTCGATAGTCGCGAATCGCGTCCAGATCGAAGGTCGCCGTCAGGATGGCTTCGCCTTCGCGAGGTGCTTCCTTGATCTTGGCGCCGGTGTGATCGGCAATGAACGAGGAGCCATAGTAAGTCACTTTCCAGCGCTCGCCCTGCTCGGTGCCGACGCGGTTCGATGCGACCAACGGCATGAGGTTGGACGCCGCGTGGCCCTGCATCGCGCGCTGCCAGTGATCGCGCGAATCGATGCTCAAATCCTGCGGCTCCGAGCCGATGGCGGTCGGATAGAACAGAATCTCCGCGCCGAGCAGCGCCATCGCACGGGCGGACTCGGGGAACCACTGGTCCCAGCAGATCGCCACGCCGATCTTGCCGAAGCGCGTCGGCCACACTTTGAATCCGGTGTCGCCGGGCGAGAAATAAAACTTCTCGTGATAGCCCGGGCTCTCGGGAATGTGCGCCTTGCGGTAGGTGCCCATGAGCGAGCCATCGGCATCGATGATCGCGACGCTGTTATAAAACGCGTTGCCCGCACGTTCATACACACTTGCTGGCAGCACCACCTTCAACTCACGCGCCAGATCCTGAAAGCGCCGCACGGCTGGATTCTCGGCGATCGGCATCGCGACCGAGAAACACGCCGGGTTGTGCTCCTTGCAAAAGTACGGCGTCTCGAACAGTTCCTGAATCAGAATGATGTTGGCGCCCTGCTTCGCCGCCTCGCGCACCAACCGTTCGGCGGTGGCGAGATTGGCGACGCGATCGGGCGTGCTGGCGAATTGGGTGGCGGCGACGGTCGTTTTCATGGCGTGTCGATGCATCTTCAGAAAGTCGGCGGCGTGCTGGCGCTGACGATTTCACAGGGCTCGTCGCCGGCGTTGCGGAACCGGTGCGGGACCGCGCTGGTGAAATAGTACGCGTCTCCGGGCCCGAGCACTCTGCTTTGACCCCCGACGGTCAATTCCATGCGGCCCGTCAGCACGATGCCGCCCTCCTCGCCCTTGTGGCTCAGCATGTCCGAGCCGGTATCGGCGTTGGGCCGGTAGCGTTCGTGCATGATGGTCATGGCGCGATTGGCGCGTTTCGCCGCCACCAGCTTGAACGATACGTCGCGATCGCCGATGTCGGTCAGCTCGTCGCGGGCGTAGAACACTTGGGGAGTTTCCTGCAAATCCAAGGTGAAAAAATCCGCCAGCGACATCGGCACGCCGTCCAGCACCTTTTTCAGCGAGCTC
>JBEVKA010000076.1:0-3511 GCA_040509855.1 Steroidobacter sp. | reverse complement strand
CAAGAAAGTGATGGAGCGCGTGGAGAGCGTCATCGAATACGCGCATCGCGTTTACGACCGGCTGCTACGCTGGACGTTGAGTGACCGCCGCTACGGCACATCACGTCGCGTCAGCGTCAGTCCGCGCTTGATTTTGGTCGGCGTCGCGCTCGTGTCGTTCTTTGGCAGTTTCCTGATTCTGCCGATGGTGGGCACCGAGTTCGTGCCGGAGCAGGACGAAGGCATCATGTTCATGCGCATGAACACACCGATCGGCTCCAGTCTGCAATACACCGATGCGAAGGTTCGCGACGCCGAAGCAGCGATTCGTGAGATCGAGGGCGTGGATAGCATCGTCACGACCGTGGGTACGGATGAAGGTCGCAACTACGCGCGCGTGCGCATTCTGCTGAAGGACAAGGCCCAGTTCGAACGTCCGTCGCAGAAACAAATCGCGGAGAAAGTTCGCGAACGTTTGTCGCGCCTCGCGGGTTTGAGCTTGACCCTGCAGGGGCAGAATCAACCGGTGGTGATTTCCATCCTGGGCCCGGATCCGAGCAAGCTCACGGAGCTGTCGCAGGATCTGATGGCGCGCTTGTCCAAGATCCCAGGCATCGCTGATCTCGAGAGCAGCGAGCGTGGCGCGAATCCGACCATCGCCGTGCGCATCAAGAGTGAAGTCGCCAGCGATCTTGGCATCACCACCGCGGCCATCGGCAATGCGCTGCGGCCGCTGATCGCAGGCGATCAGATCAGCACCTGGCTCGGCCCCGATGGCCAGGACTACGACGTGATCGTGCAGCTACCGAAGGTGCGGCGTGAGATCGCGTCGGACCTGGGCGATCTGTATGTCACGAGCACGCGCGCCGACGCGAACGGCATGCCGTTGCTGGTGCCGATTCGTCAGGTCGCGGATTTCGTCGAGACCGGCAGCCCGCAACAGATCAAACGTCTCAATCTGCAACGTCGCATTACGATCTATGGCAACGCGCAGGGCCGGCCGTCGGGTGACGTCGGCACCGATGCGGAAAAGATCGTCAAGGAAATGCAGCTCCCGGCGGGCTATCGCTTCGACGTCGGCGGCGCGCAGCAGGAAATGAACGAGACTGGTGCCGCCGCGCTCGCTGCACTGGGTCTTGCGGTGATCTTCATTTATCTCGTGCTGGCCTCGCAGTTCGGCAGCTTCCTGCAGCCGATCGCCATCATGGTGTCGTTGCCGCTGTCGTTGATTGGCGTGCTGCTGGCGCTGCTGTTTACCGGCACGACGCTCAATATCTTTTCCATCATCGGCTTCATCATGCTGATGGGCCTGGTGACCAAGAACGCGATTCTGCTGGTCGACTTCAGCAATCAGGCGTTGCGCGCTGGTCGCAGCCTGAACGAAGCGATTCTGGAAGCGGGACAGGTGCGCTTGCGCCCGATCCTGATGACCACACTGGCGATGATCTTCGGCATGTTGCCGATGGCCATCGGTGTGGGCGCGGGCGGCGAGTTGCTCGCTCCGATGGGGCGCGCGGTGATCGGTGGCGTGATTACCTCGACGCTGTTGACGCTACTGATCGTGCCGGTGCTCTACACCTACATCTACCGATTCACCGCACGCTTGAGGGCCTATTGGAGTCGTGGTCAATCACACGCCGTGGTCGCGCAGAGCGAGCCTATGCCGCATGACGTGGAAGGTGAGCCCTCTGCATTGATGCGACCCAATCCGCCGACTGTTTGATAACAAACAGCCGCCGGTTCGCTTAGAAACATTTCCATGACTGTCACCCGCTCTCGTTCCGGCGCGAGAGCGAATCGCCGATAACAAACATTCAGCCGTGCCGCCACGCGGCTCGATGCGTTCATCAAACCTTCCCCATTTACGTATATCGACGCGTCGAGCGCCCTTGTTACGGTGCTTGACACCGGTGTCATCGCTAGAATTCAAGTTGCCACCGGTGTCAATTCAACTGACCGGGTTATGCGTGCCGAGGAAACGGAACGCAGGGGGATGCTTGTGCCCGTTAACTGGCCCGCAACGATGCCGGCCGAATGTTTGGAAACATCCTACGGATAGGAGATAACTATGCTTCGCAAGGTATGTATGGGGGGATTGCTGTTGGCCGCGGCCGCGACTTCGTGGGGCGCCACGAACCGGCCGGATGGATATGTCACGATCTGCAAGATCAGCGAGACATGTTCGGTCAGCAGCAGCACCAATGTCGCTTTCGGTGCCTCCGGGCAATTCGTTTTCAAAGTTCTGAACGGCAGCTTCAGCTGCACCGTGGCCACGTTCGGCTCCGATCCCATTCCGGAAAAGTCGGTGAAGGAATGTTCGGTGCCCTCGGGCAGCGGTGGTGGCGGCGATCCGCCGCCCACCGGTTCCAGCATCAGTCTCAGCGCGTCCGGTGGTAACGGCACGGTGTCACTGAGCTGGTCGTATTCGAGCGGCACCGCGACCACGCAAGAGGTGTATCGCGATATCGACTCGAATCCCAATGGCCGCGTGCGAGTTGCGAGCGTGAGCGCGAGTGCACGCAGCTATTCGGACAGCGGGCTGACCAACGGCACGACGTACTACTACTGGATCAAGAACACCGCGAGCGGCGTGGGGACCGACTCCAACGTTGCCTCGGCGACTCCGTCCGGTGGTGGCACCACTCCGCCGCCGACTGGCTCGATCACGGGCTCCTCGTGCGGGACCAGCGGTGCGCAGACGACTGTCAACGCCACCATTCGTGTCACCAGCGGCACGTATGACGGCGGCTGCCAGCGCTTCAATGCCGGCTCGGGATTGGGTGACGGCAGTCAGTCCGAAGGTCAGGATCCGGTGTTCCGCGTGGAGAACGGCGCTACGCTGCGTAACGTCGTGATCGGCAACAACGGCGCGGACGGCATCCACACCTACAACGGTGCGGTGCTGGACAACATCTACTGGATGAACGTGGGCGAAGATGCGATGACCATCAAGTCCTCCGGGACCACGACGGTCAACAACATCGAAGGCTATGACGCCGACGATAAATTCTTCCAGATCAATGCAGCGTCGACGCTCAACGTCACCAACTGCATCATCCATCGCGCTGGCAAGGCGCTGCGCCAGAATGGCGGCACGACGTTCCGGATCGACGTGACGTTCAACCGCTGCGATCTCAACACGCTGGGTGAAGGCGTGTTCCGTACCGACAGCTCATCGAGCACGGCGCGGTTGACCAACAGCCGGTTGCACGACGCGGGCTCGGTCTGCATCGGATCGTGGGCCAGCTGCACGCAGTCCGGTAAGACCAGCTATTGATGTTTGACAGGCGCCGGGAGCCAACGCGCTCCCGGCGCCCTTTTTTGCGGTGAAATTCATGGATCGAAATTTCATTGCCGGAGCGATCCTGGTGATCGCGGTGGCGGCGGGTGCCAGCCTGGCCTTGCAACGTCGGGATGAGAGTGATGTGAGCTCCACCCCGGCAGTGAAGAGGAGTGAGCGCGCGTCCGAGTACGCGAACACGGGTGCAAAGAGGAGAGCGCAGCCGTCCTCGCCCATCGACGAGCGTCGTGA
>JBEVKA010000075.1:0-3307 GCA_040509855.1 Steroidobacter sp. | reverse complement strand
CGCGCCTGCACGGGCTCGATCTCGGCTCGCAGCCGTTTGACGGTATAGCGATGAATGCGAGCGAGCAGCCGGCGATCGCACCATTCGGTGACGTTTGGATTGTTCGCTGTGAAGTTGCCGCGCATGGCGGTGCCTTCGGCTTCGAGTGCGAGCAATCCGGCGTCCGCGTCTTCGACCGTCACACCAAACGAATCGGCAAGTTCGCGCGCGGTTGTCGGGCCGAGTCCTTCCAGGCGGCCGCGAACGATCTCTCGCACGGCTTCGTCACGCGGGCGCGCGATTGCGTAGACGCTCGGCACGACGATCTCGGGCTCGAACTTCGCATTCGGATACACGGCCTGAAAGTACGGCACGCGCTCGGTCGCAACGAAGAGTGCCGATGCGCCGACGGCTAATTTGGTCACGCGTCCCTGCACGATGAGGTCGTGACACAGCTTGGGCCACGTGGCTTCGCGCTCAACTTCTGCTGTGGTCATGAACGTCAGCCACAGCAATGCATCATGCAGCTGATCTGCAGTGCTCGCGTCCGGCCAGGCCTCTTCGCGTACACGCGCGATGGCAGCCGGGTCGAGCTTGCCGATGTCGGCAGCGGATTGCGGATCCATCCAACGCCGGCTCATCACAGCCTGTGTGCGACGCTCTTCCAGCGGAGCGTCATCGAGATAGGCGTACGGGCGCGCCGTCAAAACTTCCAACGCGAGTGGCGACGGCTCGGTGAGATCGCGTGCGTCGACGTCGATCTGTCCGCCCGTCAGCGCCTTCAGCATGCGTTCGAAGCCTTCGAAATCCATGGCGTCTTGCAAACAGTCGCGCACTGTTTGCTGTACCAAAGGATGCTCCGGTACCACGATGTCGCCGACGATGTTCTCGCCGCACGCCACCTGATCCGGAAACACCGATGCGAGCAGATCTTCGGCGTTCATGCGCGCTATCTGCGGCGGGATCTTCTTGCCGCCGCGGAATCGCGGCAGGGCGAGTGCAATCGATGCGTCCCAGCGCCAGCGCGTGTTGAACATCGGCGCGTCGAGCATGGCTTGAATCAAGATCTCACGCGCGGTGTTCGGGTGCAGATACTTCGCGACGTCGATCAGCTCGAAGCTGTGCGAGCCGGTCAACGACAGGATGATCGTGTCTTCGGTCGCCGCCGCTTGTAGCTCGAAGTTGAAGCTGCGGCAGAACCGTTTACGCAGCGCCAGCCCCCATGCGCGGTTGATGCGGCTGCCGAACGGCGAGTGAATCACCAGCTGCATGCCGCCGCTTTCGTCGAAGAAACGTTCGAAAATGATTCTGTTCTGAGTC
The DNA here is from genome assembly GCA_040509855.1 of Steroidobacter sp. Classification (GTDB taxonomy): domain Bacteria; phylum Pseudomonadota; class Gammaproteobacteria; order Steroidobacterales; family Steroidobacteraceae; genus Steroidobacter. The sequence continues at coordinate 2,008 of JBEVKA010000075.1, read as the reverse complement.
GGCAGCGAGCCCAATGCGGCCTGCGCTGCTGCCAGGTACGAAACGATCTGTGCCGCCGCGACGGCGCTGATGCCGACATCATCGACCAACCATTGATGAGCGCCCGACGATGTGACGTCGCCGCCGTGCGAATGCTCATCGAATCTTTTCTGGATCTCTTCGCGCAGTCGTGAGACGGAAGTCGATAGCTCGTTCGTTCGGCCGGGGGCTTCGCCCAACCAGAATGGAATGGTGGGGGCTTCACCACGCGCATCCTCGACTCGCACGGTGCTTCGGTCCACGCGCAGGATGCGATACGACGCGTTGCCGAGCTGGAAGATGTCGCCGGCCATGCTCTCGACCGCGAAGTCTTCGTTGAGCGTGCCGATCATGTAGCCCTCGGGCTCCAGCATCACTTGATAGTCGGCGGTGTCAGGAATGGCGCCGCCCGAAGTGATGGCTGTGAGCCGCGCGCCTTTGCGACCTTTGACCGTATGATTGACGGCGTCGTGATACAGCAGTGCGCCGTGGCGGCCGCGGCGAGTCGTGTAACCTTCCGCCAGCATCTTCACGATCTCATCGAATGATTCACGCGTGAGCGTCCGGAACGGATGCGCGTTATGCATCAGGTCGAACAGCTCCTGTTCGCCACAATCGCGCGCCGCTGTTTCGGCAACGATTTGCTGAGCCAATACATCGGTCGGCAGCTGCGGAATGATGAGTCGATCCAATTCGCCCCGGCGCACGCTGTCCAGCAGCGCGGTGCATTCGATCAAGTCGTCGCGCGACAGAGGAAACAAACGTCCTTTCGGTGTGCCGCCAACGGCGTGACCCGAGCGACCCACACGTTGCAGGAATGCATTGATGGCGCGAGGCGAGGCCACTTGGCAAACGAGATCGACATCGCCGATGTCGATACCCAGCTCCAGCGACGCAGTTGCCACCAGTGCTTTCAGATCGCCGCGCTTCAAGCGCTGCTCGGCATCGAAACGAAGTTCTTTTGCCAGACTGCCGTGATGCGCGGTGACGGAAGGCGGTGTGCCCTTGGGCGCGTCTTTATCTAGCCGGTCGCTGAGTTGTCGACAGATGCGCTCCGCCTGCCGACGTGTGTTGACGAAGATCAGCGTGGTGCGATGTTCCTTGATGAGCTGGACCATCCGCTCGTACAGCTGCGTCCATGTTTCATTGGACATCACCGCTTCCAGCGGCTCGTCGGGCAACTCGATCGCAAGATCGCGATGGCGAACGTGACCACTGTCGACGATGGCGCAATCGGCCTCGCCGTCGGGACGAATGTAACGACCGCCGACCAGGAAGCGCGCCACTTCTTCGATCGGCTTCTGCGTGGCCGACAAGCCCACGCGAGTCAGCCTGCGTCCGGTGAGCGCTTCGAGCCGCTCCAGCGACAACGTCAGGTGCGAGCCGCGTTTGCTGCCCGCGACTGCGTGAATTTCGTCGACGATGACGGTGCGCGTCGTGCTCAACATCTCGCGGCCGGACTGCGAGCCGAGCAGGATGTACAGCGACTCTGGCGTCGTCACCACGATGTGCGGCGGCTTGCGACGCATCTTGGTGCGTTCGGACTGCGGCGTATCTCCAGTGCGCACCCATGTTCGAATATCTACGTCTCGCTGACCTTGCTCCAACAATTTGTCTCGGATGCCGGCGAGCGGCGCTTCGAGGTTGCGATTGATGTCGTTGGAGAGTGCCTTCAGCGGCGACACATAAACGATGCGCGTCTCATCCGGCAGGCCGAATTGCTCGCCTTCACGAATCAACTCATCGATGGCGGCGAGAAACGCGGCGAGCGTTTTACCTGAACCGGTGGGAGCTGCAATGAGTACGTGTTTGCCCGACTGAATCGCCGGCCACGCATCCGCCTGCGCTGGCGTCGGCGCAGGAAAGCGGCTGTTGAACCAGGCGTCGACCGCCGGATGAAAGTAAGGGGTGTGACTCATGGGAGCAGCGTGAGCATACCCCAGAGGTTGAGAACGACGCGCCAAGTTCAAGAGGCGGGCTGGGGATGGGA
>JBEVKA010000074.1:0-9847 GCA_040509855.1 Steroidobacter sp. | reverse complement strand
GAGATGCAGTTCGGCAACTACGATCACAAGCAGGTGAACGCCGATTTCACCGGCCCACTGAACGACGTCGGCAGTCTGTTGTATCGCTTCGTGGCCGTCGGCAAGGACAGCGGCACGCAGATCGATCACGCCGATGAAGAGCGCGTGCTGGCAGCGCCGTCCGTCATCTGGCGCCCGAACGATCGTGCGTCGATCACGTTGTACGGTGAGTATCAATACGATCGCAGCAAGAACACCAACGCCTTCTTCGGCCTGGACGGCACGCTGTTCGATGCGCCCAACGGCCGCATTCCCATGGAAACGTTCATCAGCGAACCGGGCTGGGACCGCTATGGCGGCACGCGCTGGCGCTTCGGCTACGCCGCTGAATTCTGGATCAACGATTCGTGGCAGGTTCGTCACCAGTTCCGGCGTGACGACGTGGATGGATTGATGAAGTCCATGTACGCGGCGTGGTGGCTCGGTTTCGCCGACGAGAATGGCGAGGCGGATCCGGACGGTCAGTACGTGAATCGGCTCTGGTATGTGAACAAAGACACCTCGGAGATCACCAACACCGAGCTGCTCGTGCAGGGCGATCTGCAAACCGGTTCGATCTCGCACACAGTGTTGTTCGGAGTCGATGGCGTGGTGAACGAGGCCGGTACGCGTTCGGCGGAATTGCCGGCGACGCCGCTCAATGTTTACTCGCCCGAGTACGGCGTGTTTCCGGAGCCGGTGCTGGGCGACGCTCCGCTGAGCGAGAACGAAGTCCGCCGCGCCGGTGTGCTCGTCCAGGATCAAATGAAGATCGCGGACAGCTTGAGTGTGCGGGCCGGCTTGCGTCGTGACATGGTGCGTAATGCAGTCGTCGGCGGCGACACCGAGAAGGATTGGGCGACTAGCGCCAATCTGGGCGTCATCTACGAAGTGCTGCCAGGCCTCGCGCCATACGCGAGTTATTCCGAATCCTTCGATCCGGTCGCGGGGCTGGACGCGCAAGGCCTCGGTTTCAAGCCGAAGCGCGGCAAGCAGTACGAAGGCGGTGTGAAGTGGCAATCGCAGGCGATCCCGATGCAAGCGACGGCTTCGGTCTATTCGATCGAAGAAAAGAATCGTCTCATCGACGATCCCGACAACTTCGGCTTCAGCGTGCAGCTCGGCAAGGCGCGCATCCGTGGCGTCGAGCTGGAAGCGCAGGGTGAGATATCGACGTGGAGCGTGCAGGGAGCGTATGCATACACGCGCGTGCGCGCCAATGCCGAGGGCTTCGGCGGCAACATCAATCCGAACGTACAGATCGAAGGTATTCCGGAGCAGTCAGCATCGTTGTGGGCCATCCATGATTTCCGCGAGCTCGGCTTCGCTGGCCTCAGGCTCGGCGGCGGCGTGCGTTATATCGACAGCATCGGCGACGGCACCGGCAATCTGTCCGTGCCATCGGTGACGCTATTCGACGCCATGGCTTCTTATGACAAGGACGCGTGGCGTTTCTCGCTCAACGCCAACAATCTAGCCGACAAGGAATATATCGCCGTGTGCCTCGGTCGTGGCGATTGCTGGTTCGGCCCTCGACGTCGCATCGTCGGCTCGGTGAGCTATCGCTGGTAGCGCCGCTAGAACCGCGCCCGCAAGGTCATGCCCACGATCCGCGGATCGCTGGGCTGACCCAGGATCAGGCCGGAATTGCCGGTTTGGATGGTGAGCGCGGTGAGGTAGTCGCGATCGAACAGGTTGCGCGCGAACACATCGACTTCCCAGTGGTTCTGGAAACGATAGCCGATGCTGGCGTTGGTGACGTTGTAGCCCGCGATCTCGGTGTATTGAGATGCCGAGGTATCGCTGTTGTATCTCGATCGTGAGCTCGAATCGACGTGGACCACCACGTCGCCTGGACCCAGCGGCAACTGATAATCCAGACCGAGCGTGCCGGCCCACTTCGACAAGCCGGCGAGACGCACGCCAGTGAGATCGCACGCCACGGTCGCGGCGGTTTGCGCTTCGAGCGGACATGGCCCTTCCGGATAGTCCGTGTTCTCACCATCGGCATAAGCGACAGAAGCACGCACAGTGAGTCCAGGCAGCACCAGCATCGCGAAGTCTGCTTCCACGCCTTGCACGCGCACTTCGGGCACGTTGGAGGGATAGGAACGAATCGCCGCCGTCTCCAGGCTGGAAACAATGTTGGCCTGGTAATCCTCGACCACGGTGCGATAGCCCGCAAGGTTCAACGTTGCGCGACCGTCCAACAGCGAAGATTTGAGGCCGAGCTCGATGGTGGAGTTCTTTTCATCGTCGATGATCGCAGTCGCCAGCGCTGGCTGGTTTTGCGCGTCCAGCGGCAGGCCCGACATGTTGAGGCCGCCCGACTTGTAGCCGTGAGCGTAGGTTATATATGAGAGCAGGCCGTCGGTGATCTGATAGGCGAGGTTGACGCGGCCGGACAAGCTGCCGCCATCGTCCGTTGCCGTGTAGCTTTGCGGACGGAAGATCGAGAGCTTGGCGCGATTCAATTCGGCCGCCGTGGCGGCGGGCAGGCCGGTGAGATTCAAACCACCGAACACCTGCGTCGAATACGTTCCTTCCTTGTCCTCGAGGGTGTAACGCAGGCCCAGCGTTCCGGTGAGGCGGTCTGTAAACGCGTAGTTCACTTCGCCGAACGCCGCGTAGCTGTCCATTTCGAAGTCCGACTTGCCGGTCTGCCCGTAACCATCGAGCAGATTGCGCGGGATCGGCACTGTGAAATTCGCCTGGCTGAGTAGCCAGTACGCGGCTTCCGGCCCGTAGATGCTGATCGGCGTGCCGGAGATTTCCTGTGTGAAGAAGTACAGACCGGCAACGTAGTTCAGCGGCCCGTCGCCACTCGATGCGAGGCGAAACTCCTGGCTGTATTGATCCTGTCGTGAAGGAATGCGCTGCACGTTCTGGATCGGGATGCCGGTGTAGTCGCGATCGTTTGCGACGTCCCAATCCCAGTAGCGCCACGCAGTGACGGATGTGAGCATCCGCGGTCCGAGGTTCCATTCGGCGATCAGCGAGACGCCGCCATCCTGCGTGTCGATTTTCAGATCGGCGTCGATATCGGACAGGCGATCGTAGACGTTACGGCTCGGCGGCTCATAGCCAAGCCCCGCCGCCAGCGCCGGGAACTGGCGAGCGGCGCTGCGCTGGCTTCGGCCGACGCGCAGGAAGGTTTGCGTGCAGCAGGCCGCATCCAGATTGGAAACATCGCCGATGAGTCGCAGCTCCAGATTCTCACTCGGCACGAATAGCAACTGTCCGCGCAGGGCGTAGTTGTCGAGCTGGTTGAGATCTTCGCCAGTCCGGACGTTGCGGATCACGCCATCGCGTTTCGTGAGTTGCGCCGATAGCCGGCCTGCGACCACATCACCTAACAACGGTCCGGAGACCACGCCCTTGGTTTGCATGAAATCATGATCGCCGACCGAGACCTCGCCATTGGCTTCGGGCTCGAACGTGGGCTTGCGACTGACGACATGAATAGCACCCGCGGTGGTGTTCTTGCCGAACAACGTGCCTTGCGGCCCACGCAATACCTCGGCGCGCTCGATGTCGGTGAAGTCGAAGGCCGCGGTCGCGGGGCGGCCGTGATAAACCTGATCCACGTAGAAGCCCACGCCGGGTTCGATGCCGTCGTTGGCGGCGCTGATCGACAACGTGTTCGAACCCAATCCACGGATGGTGTAGGCGGTGTTTCGCGGGTTGGCGGAGTTGTAGTACAGCGACGGCACGAGCACGCTGAGCGACTGCGTGTTCACCGTGTACGAGCTGTCGAGATGGTCGCCGCTGATCGCCGAGATGGCGGCGGGAACCGTTTGGAGATTTTCCTCGCGGCGGCGGGCGGTGACGATGCCTTCGAGCACCTGTTCATCGCTTGCGGCGACTCGCGACGTTCGGATGTCCTGAGCGGCGACCGGCAAAGCGATCAGGCACGACGTCGCGGCCAGCATGAACTTGAAATGCACAGAGGCTCCCTTGCGGATGTCGCGCTATAGCCAACAGACTATAGCGAGCCATCGCACGCCGGAGCAAGTTCATTTACTGGGGAAGGCCGGATGCCGATGTCACATCTGGGCCGCCTTGGCCGGCGCGCGCATGCGAAACACGAAGTCATTCTCGGGCCCAGCCCCGCGATGGCAGGCGGCGCAGTGAGCCGACGCGCTCGGTGTAGTGGTGTAAGTGCCATCCAATCGATAGCCCGCGTACTCCCATTCTCCAGAACGGTTGGCGCCGTATGCTTCACCGAAGCCCTTGCCGCGCTTCATCACGTCGACGTGTTCCACTTCGCCCATCAGCACTTCGCCGTTCGCGTCCCGCTTGAGCTGATTGTTCGAATCCTTGAGCGCGTAGCTGAACTCCATGACGATGATCGCGCCCTCGGGAAAGGGAAGCTGCTCGCGGCTGGAAACGGAAGCGGCGAGATCATTGACGTAGACGGTGAGTATCTCGGGCGCTGTCGGTCGGACGCGAACGCCGAGCGATTTGAAACGCGTCCGATAGTCCGTCGGAAAGCCGACTCGATCGGTCGTGCCGCTGGCCGGCTCTGCCGGGGCAGGCGATTCGCTCGACGCTCCTTGCGCAAGCAGTGAGACGCCCACGATGCAACTCGTCAGGAACAATTTCCGTTTCATGTGCTCTCCCAGCGAATGGCCCCGATGCGAATTGAGCCAGCGCTGCGGCGGACGTGAAACGGATTTGCGATGAAAGCAGGGCCAGGCGCGATGAACCCGTCATTTCATACGACGGCGATCAGGGCAGCGCGCCGAGGCGGCGTTGCAGGTCCTTCAAATAAGTGGGGCTGGCGTTGAGGCGCGCGCCGTTCTTGAGTACCACCAGCAACTCCGTCGGGGTGACGGTGATGAATTCTCGAATGCGATCCACGCGGACCAGCCTGGAGCGATGAATTCGCGCGAAGCCTTCCGACTTCAGGCGCTGCTCCATTTCCGTGAGCGTCGAGCGCAACAAGTGTGCTTGCTGGCCGACATGCAAGCGAACGTAGTCGCCATACGCTTCGATCCAATCGATCTCCGCAGGCTCCACGACCAGCACACGATCGCCGTTTTTGACCAGCACGCGCGGGGTCTCGCGAGTGGCCTCGGTGGCGCGCAGCAGTCCCGCCAGATGATCCTGGAAGGATCGTTTCGAGCCGCCTTCTAGAAACGTTCGTGCGCGTTCGAGCGCTTTGTCGACGCGATCCTGCCCGAAGGGTTTCAGCAGATAATCCAGCGCTTGAGCCTCGAATGCCTGTAGCGCGAAGGCGTCGTACGCCGTCACGAAGATCACCACCGGCATCCGTTCCACGCCCACGGTCTTCAGCACTTCGAAGCCGCTCGAGTGCGGCATCTGCACGTCGAGAAAGACCAGATCGGGCTGGTGTTCCCGGATCGCCGCCACGGCGGCGTTGCCATCGCCACATTCGGCCAGCACCTCGACGTCCGCGGCCGATTGCAGAAATCGTTTGAGTCGCTGCCGCGCCAGCGGTTCGTCATCGGCGATCACAGTACGAATGTTCATGCGGAGGCGGACAGGGGAATGTGAATATTGACCACCAGGCCGTTGTCGTTGACCAGCTCGAATCGTTGCCCGGATCCGTACAGTCGTTGCAATCGCGCTCGTGTGTTCGCCAGGCCTATGCCACCCGGCTGTGCGTCCTTTCCTTGCGCCATGCCGGGCCCGGTATCGCGCACTTGCAGGTGCAAATGTTTGTCATCGCAGCCCGCGCGAATCGCCAGCACGCCTGGTCGAGCACTCGGAGCGACGCCGTGCAGGATCGCATTCTCGACCAGTGGTTGCAGGATCAGACTCGGCACTCGGGCACGCAGCGCCTCGGGCGCGATCTCCCATTTCACTTCCAGTCGGTCCCCCAGGCGCATGCTCTCGATCTCTACATAGCCCTTGATGAAATCGAGCTCGTCGGCGAGCGCGACCTCTTGCAGCGTGGACGAACGCAGCGCCTGGCGCAGCAACTCGCCCAGGCGCAGGATCAACTGCTCGGCCAGGGTCGGATTCTGATGCACCAGCTCGGCGATCGAGTGCAGGGTGTTGAACAGGAAATGCGGGTTCAGCTGGCTGCGCAATGTTTGTAATTGAGCCTGGTGCAGCAGCGACTCCAGCTCCATCGCCTTCACTTGTTTGTCGCGCAGCTCGCCGTAGTAAGTCACCGCATGCCACGCGAGCACCAGGCCCGCATAGACGGGTAAGTTGAATCCCGCCATCTTGATCGCGGACGCCAGCACGCCGGGCGGGAACGAGCGGGGCGCCTCGTTGGCCATGGATAGCCACCACAGCACGCTGTCTTTTGCGAATACAAACATGTCGATGAGAGCGGGCTGGAGCAGGGCGGTGAAGATTGCGCCGAGCCCGAGGCCAATCACATAGCGTTGCCGTGTGTGTTCGCCACGGTACAGGCGCCGGCAGAGCCAGAAGACGATCGGCGCGACGATGCCCCATGACAACCAATGAACCGCCTCCATCCACAGCGCCGCAGGCCACGGCGCGTAGCCGGACCAATACAACTGCGAGGCGAACACCACGCTGAGCAACACCCATCCAGCGATGAACCACAGCCATCGCGGCACGAATCCCAGCGGTTCCAACGTTGTTTTCACGGCTCGACTGTAGCTTGGCACGGTGTCCGGAGTCACGAACCGGTAACAAGTGTTTAGGTACACAATACAACTTGTCTAAACACGCGGTGCATGTGACATTTGAATGAGTGACAGCACGGCAAAGGAGCAACCCATGTCATTGCGAATCGGCGACACCGCGCCGGATTTCGAAGCCCAGACCACCAAGGGTGTCATCAAATTCCACCAATGGCTCGGCGATTCCTGGGGCATCCTGTTCTCGCATCCCAAGGACTTCACGCCGGTGTGCACCACCGAGCTCGGCTATCTGGCCAAGCTGGAACCCGAGTTCGCGAAGCGCAACACCAAGGTACTCGGATTATCCGTCGATCCGGTGACGGATCACGAGCGCTGGCTGAGCGACATCAAGGATGTCGGCGGCGCCGCGGTGAACTATCCGCTGATCGGCGATCACGATCTTTCTATCGCGAAGCTCTATGACATGCTGCCCGCCGGCGCGGGCACATCTTCGCAAGGGCGCACGGCCGCGAACAATCAAACCGTACGCACCGTCTACATCGTCGGCCCGGACAAGCTCGTCAAGGCGTTGCTCGTGTATCCGATGAGCAGTGGCCGCAACTTCGACGAAGTTCTACGCCTGCTCGATTCGATTCAGCTCACCGCGCAATACAAGGTTGCGACGCCAGTGAACTGGAAGCATGGCGAAGACGTCATCATCGTGCCTGCCGTGTCCGACGACGAGGCCAAGCAGCGCTTCCCGGAAGGATGGAAAACGGTCAAGCCTTATTTGCGGGTCGTGCCGCAGCCGAAGAAATAGCGCTCACGAGACGTCGGCGGGCTCGATAAAACTATTGATGGACAAGCGCCCGGTGCGCGGATCGGCATCGGGCACGAAGGCGGGGTCGATCGATCCCGAATGCAGCGAATTCCGGCGATACACGAGCATGCGGTTGAACACGCCCTCGGCGCGTCCGATCTGCTCGAACAGCGTCGTGTCGCCATTGATGTATTTTTCCTCGGGCCGATCCGGTCCGGCGTTCTCGCTTTCCAGCACGCGAAAATATTCCGGCCCGCGCACTTCATTGAGGCTTTCGTAGCCGGTGGCGCGATGGCGATAGAACGCCGTGCCGCCGAGGTTTCCCTTGAATAGATAATGAATCGTCGCGAAGCCTTCGCGCGCGAGCGAGTCCACGTGCGGAATGCGCTGCATGGGGTTGAGCTGTGCGGCCGGCGTCGTGACCAGGGAATAGTGGCACATGGTGAGACGTAGCGACCGGCTCGCGAGGCCGAAGTGCTCGACCAGCAAAGGCTGCAGATAAGTCGCGAGAAAGTGCTCGTACGACGGCGGCGCCTTGGCGCGGATCCCTGGATAGAAGCGCCCACCCGGCGCGAACTGCGCCGTCGCCGCTTTCTTTATCAGCCGCTCGGGCTCGGCGACGAAGTTGTCGATCACCAGCAGCGGCGCGCCTTCGCGGCCCAGCGTCTGCTTATCGAGGCGAAGATTGGGGTGCAGGTCGAGGATCATGGAGTGGCGCCGAAGTTGCGCCTAGCCTACCGCATTTCCACGATCGGGTCCGCCGCTCGCCGTCGCACGTGCTTCCTCAAGCTCCTTTAAGGTCTTTGCCACGGCTTCAGTGCGGGCATGCTCGGGGCCAAGCGTTCGCAGGTCGATGTCATAGGCGGCGCGCAGCTCGCGTTCGGCTTCGGCGAACATATGTTCATTCATGAGCACCAGCCCGAGGTAGTGCCGCACGTTCGCGGTACGCCAGTGATCCGCGCCGAGAACATTTGTGAAAACAGTCTTGGCCTCACTCAGCAACGCCCGAGCTTCGGCATATTGCTCCAGTTTGTTCAGGGCCAGCGCGCGTCCGACCTGCGTGCTCTGAGTGTCCAGGTTGTCGGGTCCCAGTGCGGCGACTCTGATGGCCACTGCCTTTTCGTAGGCGGTACTGGCCTGGCTCCATTCCTTGAGCTTGAGGTAGGCCGCGCCGATGTTGTTATAAACGATGGCGACTTCCGGAGGGTTGGGGCCGAGCACCCGCAAGTGGATGTGCAGCGCCTGCAGATACATCTGCAAGCCTTCCTCGACGCGCTCGGGAATATCCGTCAGGGCGTTGCCGAGATCGTTGTAGACGATGCCGACCTGAGGATGATTCTCGCCGTAGACCGCGCGAGCGTCGCGGATCAACTCGCGATAGATCGCGACCGCGCGCACCGGCTCGTCCATGATGACGAGTGCGTCCGCCAGGCCGAAGCGCGCATCGAGTGTCTCTTCGCCCAGATTGCCGTTGAGCTCCTCTTGCAGGACCACCGCGCGTCGGAGCAATTCCTCACCTTCGGCCAGGCGGCTTTGAGCAACGCGAATCCGGCCCAGCATGAGCAGCGAGTGAGCATATTCCCGGGTGCGGACTGCGCCGGCGCGTTCGCCGGCTTGCATGCTGGCTTCGGCCAGCAGTGCTGCCTCATCCGTCTGGTTGCGTCGACGCAAAATCTCCGCCAGTTCCAGATTGGCTCGCTGCTGAAACGGTGAGTAGGAAGTTGGTTCCAGAAGACGCACCGCTTCGCGCGCGATGATCTCAGCACGAGGAAAATCACCTTGGTCGCGCCTCAACAGCGCCATGTTGAGCAAGGTCGTGGCGCGTGCCAGCGGTTCGTCGCCAGCACGCAAGTCGACTGCTGCTTCGAGCGCACGTTCGGCCCGATCGTAAACTCCCAGGCCGCGATAGGCATTGCCTGTGGCTTCGAGCAGCGCGGCGCGCACGTACGGTTGTTCCTTGTCGAGCTGCGTTTCGAGCCGAGCCACTCCCGCGTCGAGCAGCTGACGCGCAGTAATGTTGGTCGCGCCGAGACTGGCGGGATTGGCAAGCTCGAATAAGCCCGCCGTGAAGGTAGTCACGCGACGGGCGAGCAGCGCTTCCTGATTGGCGCGATCCCGCTCCAATGCAACTTTGTGAGCCAGCCAACCCATGCCGGAACCGAACACGATCGCAGCGATGAACAATGTCACCAGCATGGTGGTTGCGACTCGGTGTCGTCGCGCCAGCTTGCGGACGCGATACGTCGTCGACGGTGGCCCGGCCAGCACAGCTTCGTGCCGAGTGTGTCGATCGATGTCCGCCGCCAGCTCGGCGGCCGAGGCGTAACGCCGGCGTCGATCTTTCTCGATTGCCTTCAGGGCGATCCAATCGAGGTCACCGCGCAGTCGTGAAGATAGCGCCTGCGGTGTCGAACTCCTTTGCGCCGCGCGCTCGCGTCCTTCG